>JACQGJ010000164.1 GCA_016199605.1 Armatimonadota bacterium
CCGGGTTTTGAACGTGGGAGCGCGGAACAATCGCAGCGCAAGTAAGCATCTGCCATCTCACGGCTCTCGGGTTTTCGTGCCACGCCATCGTCCCTTGACACTTTTCCCATTGCCCCGATAGAATGCCGCTGTGACTGCAAGGGCAAAGGGATGTGGATGCAATGGCACGCAATAACAGCCGGCAATCCAAATCTGATTCAGCCGCGCTCCGCGCCAAACCGGCAGAGGGCGCAGGCGGTGGCAGCGCCACTTCGCTACCCCGGTGCCAACGGAAGCAACCCGAGGATCCGTGGATGAAATGGGCTGGGATGTTCAAGGACGATCCTATGTACCTGCCGATGATGAAGGAGATCTACAAAGAACGGGCCGGTGGCTATGAAGAGTGAAGGCTGGGCACTCGACACTGATGAGACTCAGCAAACTGAAGCGCAAAGACCTCCCCATCGCCTCCATTGCACTCAGCCGCAACTACATCCTGGTCACCCGCAACGTTCGCGATTTCCGTCGAGTGCCGGGAAGGCGGATTGAAGATTGGTCCCGCTGAGAAACCGGAGCAACTGAAAGGATTTGGGGCCCCTCACACTCCGGCTACTGCAACATAGGGACGGATGCTTTTCAACCTCTCCTGCTCTGTCTGTTGCGCATGATACAGATCCCACCGAAATTGCAGATCCATCCAGAAATCGGCAGACATACTGAAAAACCTCGCTAACCGCAAAGGCACGCTGGGTGTCATCGTTCGTCGTCCATTAACGAGTTGATTGATGCTTTGATACGAAACGTGTATCGCGTCGGCCAATTCACGTTGAGTTACGCCTATGGGAATCAGAAACTCCTCCAGAAGCATTTCGCCGGGATGAGTTGGAGTTCGGTGTGTTGGTATACGTATCATTTCGCACCACCTCAGATTATCCCGGAAATTTCCCGATAGATTGGGATGGTCGATAGATCGGCACCCTTTCACCCATCCAGCATCCGGGAGACTATCTCCCTGACCATCAACCGTTTGCGACCGGGAGTGGTTTCCCGATTCGCCTGGTCGCAACCTGAGAGCCTCACTCCACCTTCCACACCGCAAAGTCCGGCACGCTCTCGGGTTGGTAGGAGGTCGGGTGCTGGCGATAGTCGGTCAACTCGGGGACGCGGTTCTTCACATAGGAGAGGAGCTCACTGATTTTGATGACGCCGTCTTTGTAGAGGTCGGCTTTGCCGTCGCGCAAACCCTCCAGAACCGCTTGGGTAAAAGCGCCGTGTTCCCATTGCCCGTTCTCCTGTGACACCTCCGCGCCGGTGCTGGAGGCGAGGGTAATGACTCCTCCCCCGGCCAATTGGAACTCGCGAATTAGCCGGTTGGTGTCAATCGCCTTCCTGCCCTTCTGGTCCACCGCGCCTGCGTGACAGGCATCCACTAAAACGAGCACCTTGCCCGGCAGTTCACCGACGGACTTGCGAAACTCAAACCAGTTCACCGAAGTGCTGCGCAACCGTTCGAAGTCGCCGTCAGAGGGAATGAAGTAGAAATCGCCCGGCTGGTCCTGCACCCCGTGACCCGCCACGGAGACGATCACGAGGTCTTCCTGTGTTGCTTTCCGAAGGAACTCGTCCAAAGGTCAACGACGTTTGCCCTCGTCGCCTCCCGGTTGGTGAGGGTCTTGACCTGCACCTCCCGCCACATCTTCCCTTTCTGCGACTGGAATCCCTTCGACAGATCCTCCGCGTCCGTGTGGGCGAAGCGGAGCCGATACTGCTTGTTCTGGTAATCGGAGACCCCGATGGCGAGCAGAAAGAGTCTGGGCAGCTTGTATTGCGCCTCGCCGCGATAGCGCACCGTGACAGATTGCGGGGTAGCCTGCAGAGATCAAAACTTGACCATCCGGGGAGAAGGCCACTCCGGATACGAACGTCCGAGTGGACCGGAATACGTGGAGGCAGGCACCGTCGTCGGCCCGCCACAGCCTCACGGTCCCATCGCCACTTGCCGAAGCGATGAGCTTTCCGTCCGGGGAAAACGCGACGTCCGAGACAACACCCCCATGCCCTCCCGCATCAATCACCAACTCCGGTTTCGACTCATCCTGGGCGAAGATGCAGCAGGTGACAGGGAGAAGCAGGAGAAGTGACAGGGCGACAAGGTGACGGGGTGATGGGGTGAAAGGGCGAGTGAAGGAAAGACTCAAGTTGGTAATGCGCACCGGTGGACACCCCCGATTTGGTCCCAGATTTTGGATTGCGGATTTCGTATTGCCTGCCAGCTAACGGCTTTCGGTAACCTCGACGGCGATTTTCCCTTTAACCTTCCGGGCATGGGCGGTCAGCTCAATCACGCCCGTTGTTTCGCAGTACAACCGGAGGAAGCTCTTGAGGGCGTCGGGCTTGTGGCGAGGGCGGTCCTTTGAGCGCGACTCTGCCCGTCTGGCTTCGGTTTCTGCATCGAGGTCTTTAAGTAGTTCGGCTTTTGAGGCCCGGCGTCCCTCGCGTTCAGCGCGACGGACGCGGTCGAATAGGACGAACATCATGGTGTCGTCCAACGCCATGGATGGTTTGGATGTGCTCATGATCGAACCACCACCTCCAACGGTTCACGGATGATCCCCTGGTAAAACGCGATTGCCAGATTACGGCAGAAGTCCAGGTTAGTGTGCAGCAGAGCCTCCTGAAACGTGAAACGCTGGTTGACCTCCAAGTGCTCAACCAGTCGCCCGTAGAACTGTCCATCGCCGCCGGAGAAGTCGCCAGGCGCCGCTGATGCGGTCCGCGTGGTGCGGACCAGAGCGAAGAGATCGTCACCGCTTTGCAGCACGAAAAGCGGAACCTCCGGATGTCTGACGAACTCAGCGAAATCGCCGTCACTAAAGGCGATGCCGGTTTCACCACCTATGTATACGTGCGTGTGGTAGACGCCCATCAATCGTTCCCCGGAGCGTGTGCGCAACACGGGCGCAAATCCACCCTTGCTCCCCGGGCAAACATGCCGGCAATGCACTTTCCCTGCGACGTCCACACATAAGGTCATGCCCCACTCCGTTTGGCTTTCGACGCTGCGCCGCCACAGGAGGGCGAACTGCCGATGCACTGCTGGCGGGAACACCAGCCGGTCAGGGAGTTTGCGACGGTGAAGCAACTCCTCGAACATAACTGCTCGCAGTGTATCACAGCCTCAAGACGCTCGGCAAGCAAGCATAACTCGCCGAGGTGACGGTCTTCCCGTCCGGGGAGTAGGCTACGTCGCAAACCGGCCCTGTATGCCCCGGCATCAATCACGAACTCCGGTTCCGCCTCCTCGTTGGCGAAGAGGGAACAGGTGACAGGTGGCGGGTGACAGGGATGAGTAGGAGAAGTGAAAGGGTGAGTGGGTGGGATGTCAGATGACGTGTTCTCATTCTTCACACTCCTGCCGGAAACAAGTATCACGTGTAATGTGCCAAGTGCCAGATGTCAAGTGTCCAGTTAAAACAACCTTGTCGCGAGAATAGGCCAAACAGGCCAGCACATCCTCACAACTAAGGGTCGGATACTCCGACACAATCTCACCAATACTCATCCCTCCTGCCAGGCATAGAGAGTTCCGGCAATCCCACGCCGGTCACCGATCTGCCGGCGCAACACCAACGCCTGTGCGCACAGAGAGGCTGCTTTCTCCGCCTCGCCTTGCTTTTGAGCGAGACGCCCCAGGTTGTGAAGGGCCATCGCCTCTCCTATCTGATGACATTGCCGGCGCCGCATTCCCAGACACTGGGTGAGAAACGTTTCTGCCTCCGCGTCACTGTCTTCTGCGTAGGCGATAATGCCGAGAAGGTTAAGCGCGGCAGCCTCGAGGTCGGTGGAGCCGCAGTCTCTCGCCAATCGAAGTCCCTCCGCGGCCCCTTCGCGCGCAGTCGCCAAATCACATCGGTCGGTGCAAACGCTTGCCAAGCTCAGTGTTGTTCTGGCTCGGTGCTCCAAGTCACCGCTTGCTTCTGCGGCCATCCTTCCGACCCGGGCGCGGACCAGGGCCTCGTCCCAGAACCCCCGTCGCGTGAGGAAGCTGCACAAGGCAACCGACAGGCGCGCACAGGATCCGTTGTCGTGCTCCTTCGCCCAATGGACGGCCGCCCGCAAGTTGTCCAACTCCTCAGCCATTTGCTCCAACGCCGGACCTTCCTCTGGTGTTCGCTCCCTCTTTAGGCGGTCCTCGGCAAAGCGCAGGAAACACCCCAGGTGACGTCGTCGTAACCCCTGCGCCTGGTCCGTGGATTCCTCCAGTTTCATTGCGGCATACTCTCTCACTGCGTCCAACATGAGGTAGCGCATCGTATCCCCGGCCTCGCGGGCGGAGAGGAGTGACTTGTCTTTCAGGTCAAGGACCAGATCGAGAGCTTCAGGATTGTCGGTGATGTGTTCGGCGGCGTCCGCTCGGAAACCTCCCACAAATACGGATATCCGGGCGAAGAATTGCTTCTCTTTCTCGGATAGCAAATCGTAAGACCAATCCAGTGTGGCCCGCAAGGTGCGTTGTCGTCCAGGAATATCGCCCACCCGAGCAGAGAGGAGGCGGAACCGATCGTCCAATCTTCGGAGGATGTCCTGCACCGTCATCCCGCTGATGCGGGCGGCTGCAAGCTCGACTGTCAAGGGGATGCCCTCCAAACGACGGCAAAGCTCTGCGACCGCAGGAGCATTTTCTTCGGTGAGTCGCCACTGTTGGTTGACAGCCCGGGCCCTCTCGATGAAGAGGGCGATGCTGTCGTATTGGGCAAGCCGCGCCACTTCCTGCAACGGCAGGGCGGGTCCTGAGACAGGAGGGGTCGGGAACGGCTGAACCTCGTAGAGGTTTTCACCTCGAACGCGCAGGATCGAGCGCGAGGTCACGAGACACTCCACCCGCGTGGCCTCGCGAAGAATTTCGGTGACCAGTGGGCCCGCGTTGGAGAGCTGTTCGGAATTGTCGAGAACGAGCAGAAGCCTTTGGTCTGCGAGAAAAGTAAGGAGTTGTCGTTTCGAATCGTGATCGGGGCCGAGGGAAAGCCGAAGAGCCGAGGTGATTGCAGAAAGAGCCTCTTCGGGCTGCCGAGCTTCGGCGAGCTCAACAAACCAGACGCCATCGGGAAACTGCTCGACCACCTCCGCGGCCGCCTGCAAGGCAAGACGAGTCTTGCCGGTTCCACCTGGCCCAACGAGAGTCAACAGCCGTATCTGGGGATTTTTGAGCAGGTCCCTCACTTCACGGAGCTCCCTCTCGCGTCCTATGAACGGGGTGAGTTGAACGGGTAAATTCTGAATGAGCCTGTCGAGCGTTTTGAGAGGCTGAAAGATACGTTCCGGGAGGTCGGGGTGGCTCACCTGGAAAATGTCCTCCGGTCGCTCCAGACCTTTCAGGCGGTGCGCACCGAGATGGATCAGTTCGACTTCCGGAGGCAAGCTGGCATGAGCCAAGCTGTGAGTTGCAGAGGAAACGAGAATCTGACCGCCGTGGCCGGCCGCCACGATTCGAGCGGCGCGATTGACAACGGTTCCGAAGTAATCCGGTCGGTCATCCGTGCCCGTACCGAGGATGGGTTCGCCCGTATGCAAACCGATTCGTACGAGAATCTCTCCCACCTCTTGCGGCCACGAACGTTCAGCAAGCTTCTGCTGAAGGTCAATCGCGCAGAGAACAGCGTCCGACACCTTGGAGAAAGAGATCATGAAGGCGTCGCCTTCCGTCTTCACCTCATAGCCATTCCACTGCACAAGAGTCTTTCGGAAGATCGCGTTGTGCTGTTCCAGAATTGAATGAAACTTGTCGCCCAAGCGCTCAAACAACTCGGTCGAGCCCTGGATGTCACTGAAGAGAAGCGTCACAACACCACTCGGGATTTCTACAGCCATTAGTAGGCCTCCGTCGCTGGATACTAACACGTCCATTGCGGGCTATCAAGGCCACAACCAAGCAAGGCGTGCCTACTGGATTACCTATTGCCTCAACTCCTTCATCCTCACATTCCGGAACTCCACCCGCGACCCATGCCCGAGGAATCCGATGAAGCCCTTCTCATTCTTCAGACCTGGATGCGGCTGGTGGTCCATGGTCTCCGGCGTGCTGGCCTTGTCGAGGTCGGCATCGACGATGGTGACGCCGTTGAGGACGACGGTGACGTGACGACCATTGGCGATGATTTCTTCCGAGTTCCACTCGCCCACTGGTTTCTGATGACCGCGTTCACAGGGCACAACTCCGTAGATCGAACCGTGGTACTGATACGGCTGAAGGGTCTTGTACTGGTCACCCGAATCATCAAGGACCTGAATCTCCATTCCCGAATAAGCCGGGTTGCCTTCGGTGAACCGAAGGCCAATCCCGTTGTTTGCGTTCGTGGTCAGCTTGAAGTCGAAGCGCAGGATGAAGTCGCCGTATTGCTCCTCAGTGTAGAGCAATCCACCTTTATCGGGAATGCACACCAGAACGGCATTCTCGACCACATAGCCGTTCGTTGATCCCTGCCACCCCGTGAGGTCCTTGCTGTTGAACAATGGAAAGAATCCCTCCGCGTCGGGTTTGGGACGGGCCGCCACTGCCTCGGGGGAAGGTGCGGTACCGGAGGCGTAGACCTTCAACTCCACGACGTGCACGGCTTCATTGACGCTGTTCTTCAGGATATTGAGACGAACGTAGCGCGCCTCCACTGGTTCGAAGGTGTGCGGGATCCCGCGGCGTGTGGAGGGTCTCGTATTCTGACTCATGTCCACTATGGTCTTCCAGGTCTGCGAGTCCAGGGACACATCGAGGGTGTAAGGGTAGTACCGGCTGCCATCCCAATACATGAAGACGTGGGCGCTGTCGATCTTCACCGCCTTCTCCAGATCTACCTGGAGCCACGCAGGCCAGGCTGCCCCCCACCAGGACGAGTCGAGATCATTGGAGTTGCCATCGACGACGGAAGCGGGAGCGTGGTCGCCTTGCTGCGGCACGGAAGTCTTCACGGACCTGCCGCGTGCGAGGTTGGCTTCGTCGGGCTTGGGCATGCTGTTGAGATACTCCGAAGCCTGGTTCCGCACCTCGGCATTGGTAGCGATTGCGACCACTTTCTTCAGAGCTTCCACAACCTCCGGGCCGCGAAGTGGCTCTTCTTTCTCCTTCTGTGGCAGCACAATCTTCATCGCGGCGGCAGAAGCATCCTGAGCGAGGGCTTGGTCATCCAGACGCCCCGCCACCAGCTTGAGTGCCTCAATGCTTCTCGCGTTGGAGAGACCAGCCAGGATCAGCTTTTTCTCCTCCGGTCGCTTTGCCGTCGTGAGAGCCTCCCCGTACATCCGAACCGTTTCCTCCGCAGTCCGGTTGCCAGGCAATCCCACAACGCGAATGTACCCGCGCAGCGCCAGAACCTGATGCTTTGGGTTCTGAGTGGTGCGAGCGATGCTCAACAGCTCCGCCGCGGCGCTCACCTCGTCCCACTCAGACATCGCGCGCACGGCTGCTTCTTGAATCTCTCCGTCCGTGCTCTTAGTATCGGCCACGACAGCCGCCAAAGCTTTCGATCCGCCGATCTCTCTCAAAGCATCGAGAAGAAGCACACGATTCGTTCCGGTTGTCTGAGGCATTACCGCCAGCACGAGCACTGCCCGTTCTTCAACCTCACGGACGCGTCTGCACGCGTTCACGACTGCTGCTTGAGCCTCGCTCTTCTCAGCGTCAACCGAACACTTGAGAAACAGGTCGAGGAGCCTGGGTGTTGTAGCGGGATCAGCCATATTTCCCAAGGCTTTGATGGCTGCGAGGCGAACGGAAGGTTCCTGATTTTCTGTCGCGGCCAGGACCTCGTCAAAGTATGCAGACGCCCGACGAGCGGCCAGGACTTGAAGGAGCGCGACAAGTGAAGTCGGTGCTGCTTCCTTCAGCGCCGCTCCCACAGCAGCGAGAACCGAATCGCCGGGAATCCGTAACAGCGCCTCCTGAGCCGCCTTTCGCTCCTCCGGCTGGTCAGTTTCGAGTGCGGCGACAAGAGCTTGAAGGGCCCGTGGCGTAGCGAAACAGGCTACAGCTTCCACAGCCGCGAGCCGAACGATCTTGTCCGGATCTTTGAGCGCGCGCACCAGATCGGGAAGCGCCGAGGGATCACGGCGACGCCCCAGCGTGTTCACAATCGCTGCTCGCACCTCGGGTGTCGACTGTTTCATCCGGGCAACGAGTTTCGCCGTCATCGTCTTGCCCGGAAGGGATTGCGTGAGTTTCAGCGCCGCTTCGCGGACTGGCTGGTCTTCACCATCGACAGCCACCAGGAGGTCGAGCAGGGCTTTGTCTTTCAGAGCCGCGACAAGGACCGCGAGGGCATCGCACACCACGTTGTTCTCCCGCGGCGTGAATCGGATCGCAATCAACTCACGGCAGATGCTCGCGCATCGCGCCTTCTTACCTGACTCGACAAGCCGACGGGCGAGATTGAGGTAGAGCTGGGTCGCATGGGCGCGCTCGTAGGGTGAACCGGTGTTTGCGGCTTTGGCCAAAACACCGACAGCTATGGGATCGCCGATGTTCGCCAGGGCATACAGCGCGACCCGCCGGAGGTTCGGATCATCACTGGACGCAAAGGGAAGGAGGAGTTTTGTGGCGGCCTTCGCCCGCAGCTCGCCGAGAGCGCGGACAATGCTGACAAGTCTCTCACCTTCCGCCGAAGGTAGTGCCTTCATCAAGGCCGGAACAACCCTTTTCGTTCTGATTGCGACAAGCGCCTGGACTGCTGGCTCGGACAACTCAGGATCGTCCAGTAGCTTGCTGAGCGGATTGACGGCTTCTTCCTTGCCTGCCAGTTGGAGCACGTTGATGAGGAACGTTTTCACCTGGGGGTCTTCGCTGGTTTCGAGGGACTCAACGACAACCGTGGAGAACATCATCCTCTCTTTCTTGGCGCCGGGTCGGGTAACGTAGTTGGCCAGCCCATTCAACGTAAACCGCGCCTTGGAGTCATCGCCTGCGCCTGGTGGAACGATCATCTTGATGATCTCCCGGACTGCCCCCGGGCCGAGCTTGATGATTTCTCCAGCAAACTCCTGTCCAGTGGCGATGCTCTCGGCGGGCATCTTCGCGACGAGGTCGGATACCTGGGATGGCTGTGCTTTCAGCGGTGTGGCCATCCGCAGAACAGCAAGAGTGATGAGCGTTAGGTAAGTGCAGGAATCGCGACGCACCTTTGTCATCCTTCCAGTAGTGCTTTGGCGAGAATCCTCTCCGCAACTTCCATCGTCTTCACCGCGTCGGAGAAGTTCGATCCGGGCTGTTTCCCCGATTTGACGCAGTCGATGAATTCGCGGTTCTTCGCCTGGAATCCTCCGAATACGAAAAGTTGATCGCTGCCGGCTACTTCCCGGGCGTCGTACTCTATGCCCTTCGTGCCTCCGTCGGCATATAGGTATCCCTTGTTCTCCAGTTCCACTTCGGCACAGATGCCCGGCGAGTGCATCTCGACGCGGAAGATGCGGCGGCCACTCGTCCAACTGTTCATCAACACGCCCGTTGCGCCGGTATCGAAATGGAGCAATGCCATGATGAAGTTGAGGTCCGGCACGAGGACGCTCTTAGCGATGCTCTCGATCTTTACCACCTCACCCCCGCACATCCAGCGGAGGGTGTCGATCGCGTGAACCCCGTCATCCATCGTATGGTCCCGCGCCCCCAGGAAGGGATCGATATTGCACTTGTAGAAGGTGCAAACTGCATGACGGATGGGGCCACGCTTCAGACACTCCTCATGCAGCTTCACGGCAATCGGAGAGGTGCGCCGCTGGAAGCTCACCTGCGTGATACATCCGTTCTTCTCCGCCATGTATGCCAACGCCCGCGCCTGATGGAGGGTGATCCCCATCGGCTTCTCGATGTAGAGGTTCAACCCCTGCCCGAGGCACCACATCCAGAGGTCATACATCAGGTGAGGTTGCCCGATGACGTAAACCGCCTCGGGAGCCGTCTCCTCCACCATCTTCTTGTAATCGGAGTAGCGTCTATCGATGCCGTACTTGTCCGCGGTCACGTTCATGCGAGCCGAGTCGAGATCACAAATGGCGACCATCTCGACATCGGCGAAGGAGGCGAGCGAGGGGTAGTGAACGGTGTTGGCCATCCCTCCAGCGCCTACCATCGCGACGCGAACTCTGTCAGGATTCACTTTTTTCATGGATTCCCTACGGCCTTTGCACATAGCGAGTTCCCTTGGACCATTGAGAGGGATTACCTGAACGGTTGCAGATAGACAGGCGTGTCAGCAACAGTCTCAACCATTCCGTTTGCAGTTCACTCGTCCCGTGGAGGGTGCCATGCCGCCTCGATCCATTTCTGGCGAACGGTCACGGAAATCAGGTTGTTCATGTTAAGCGCTGCCACAGTCGCTCTTCCGCAGGCCGTGCGTCCGAGTATGCGAACTCCGTCTGAGCTCCATCGAAAGTGCCGCTGCCACCGCTGTTTGCGTGGGTTGAAAACTCGGACACGTTGCCTTGTGAGGGGGTCCATCGCGTGAGTTTGAGCGTGCTTGGCGTTGTTACACATCGAACAGGCCAGCCACAGGTTCTCCTCGTCATCGCTTCCTCCCGAAACCTTCGGGATGATGTGCTCCACCTGAAGAATTCCGAGCACATATTGCTGGTGGCTGCGACAATAACCGCAGCGGTTTCTTGCTTTTTGCCGCACTCGCGCCCGAACTGCGGAAGGGATCGCGCTCACAGTGCCAGGGGTTCCCTCAGGCCTCTGCGCACAGCCTCAGCAAGAGCCTCGGCTTGCAGCAGCCACTTGGTCTCATAGATTTCCATCAGCGCTGCTAACTCCTTGTGCTCCCGTTCATGAAGATCTCTTTCTTGTTGCAGCTCCAGCAGTCGCTCCAGCCGCTTTTTCTGCTCAGTTGGAAGCCGCAACTCGCACAATGTCAGGATTTCCTTATCCGGTAAAGAACTCGCTACGGGAGACTCTGCAGGCGTCCACTCCAAGGGGGGTATTGTCACCTTCAAAGCATCCACGAGCACTGACGTGACCTCTCGGTGTGTCAGCACAGCGAGGCGCTCAGCACGTCCCAGAATCTCCTCAGGCAGCTCCAAAGTGACTTGCTTGCTCATGTGATACCCTCTCCTCATTCGTCAGTTATTCACCAGACTGAGGTACATTCTAACCTGCATCTTCTTGGTCGACAACCAGCCGTCAAGATGGATTCAGTCAGTACCAGCCAATGGAGGTGTCAGCGTTCACAAATGCCACGGCGCGCGCATCGGCTGGTCGATCAAGCGATTTGCTCCTTCATCCCCGACAAACCGCTGCGCTACCGGGTCGAACCGCAGCTTGCGCCCCGTGCGTATGGCCGCATTGGCCAGGTGAACCAGCATGTTGCTGCGGTTACCGTTCTCCTCGTTCAGACCAAACTTCTGCCGCGTTTTCACTGAAACGTTGAAATCAGAGACCATCGGCTCGGGCTCGGGGAGTGACGCCACCGCGTCGGCGAGTTCCGGCGGATCGGTCCGGAAACCCGGATAGACTTTGCCCTTCGGCCCCTCAACGTAGGGTTGACCTTCAGTCTCGTTCTCACCCCACTCGCACGATTCAAGAATCAGGCGGCAGCCGTCTGCATACTTCATCTCAACACGCCCCCAGAGTAACACGGCGTCGGGGTGAGTCGGCCAGGGAGCGTGCGCTTCGATCTCGACCGGGCTGGTATCGTCCTTACCGAGGAAGTATTGGACCGGGTCGAGGTAATGCTGTCCCATATCCGCCAGGCCACCTCCGTCGTAGTCCCAGTAGCCGCGGAAGCTGGCGTGGAGGCGGTGTGGATGGTACGGCCTGCGAGGGGCTGGACCCAGCCACATATCGTAGTCCAACTCCGGGGGAACCGGCTGCGGAACCAGATCGGTTTTTCCGCTCCACATCGAGACCTTCCAGTGGAAACCCGTGAACTTGCTGACACGCACGGTCAGGGGCCAGCCCAAAAGCCCGCTGCTCACCAGTTGCTTGATGGGTTTTACCGTCGTGCCCAGACCGTAGAAGCCGCTGTAGAGGCGAAACCAGGTGTTGAGCCGGAACATGCGACCATTCCTCTGGACGGCATCGATCACGTGCCGCCCTTCGCCAATCGTCCGGGTCATCGGCTTCTCACAGTAGATATCACATCCCGCTTCGGCAGCAGCAATGGAGATGAGAGCGTGCCAATGCGGAGGAGTGGCGATGTGGACGATGTCGATGTCGCCGCGGTCGAGCACCTCACGGAAATCTTCGTAGCCCGTGCAGCCTTCTCCGGCCATCTTCAGAGCCTCTGCGAGGTGGTTCGCATCCACGTCACAGACGGCAAGCAGCTTCGCGGTAGGGTCACCTGTGACATAGCCGACGTGCCCCTTCCCCATACCACCCACGCCGATGATGGCATGGGTCAACTTCTCGCTTGGGGGCGTTTGGCCGTCGGCGCCCAGAACGCTACCGGGGATAAAGGAGATTGTTGAAAGCGCCGCTCCTGCTTTCAGAGACTGGTTGAGGAATTGGCGGCGGGAGATGGTGAAATCAGACATGGGTTTGCCTTTCTGAAGATAACATACAACGCCGCCGTGCGCGGGTCACAGGGATGGATACTCATCGGTCTGTCGGTCGGACACCGAATCTCCCTTCTTGAATCCGCCGCAGCAGTGCAGCCTGGCGCCTGCGACGCAGCGGTTCTGTATCAAGAAACTCCCGATGTGTTCTCCAGTCGAATCCCACTCGCTCCTCCGCATCCCGACCGTAGAGGACGTCTCGGTGACGTGTGATATTGCGTCGCAGGAGCAGTGGGGCATCGTTGGCCACAACCAAGTCGATATCCCGCCGGCCAAAGAGTCTGACCAACTCCACCTCCAACAGATTGGCTTGTCGCGAGCGCTGCTCGCGAGTCCAATCAGCCGGCAGCAGGATGGCGAGATCCAGATCGCTTCGGGTGGTGACTCTTTGAGGTTCGCGACTCCTCGCCACTGACCCGAAAACATAGGCAGCCACGACACGGCGCTCCTCGCAGAGAGCCGCCAACTCCGCGCCCTTCTGGTCCAACTCCTCACGGCGCCAGGGCGATTTCGAAACTGTGATTTCCTGCTTCATTGAACTGCCCCGCATTGTAGCAAACCAAAAAGACGGGGTCAACGTCACCTCCAGGTCCTGATCTTCATCACAGTTCCCGCATCTCCACCAAACTCACCTCATCCACCAGCAACTCCGCCCCCGTCTTCTCCGCGTTCATGTGCAGTCGGACGTGGGTGATGTCTTGACCTGCCGGGAGGACAAACTCCAGGGAGGTCTCTGTCCAGTCCTTTCGATCCTTCAGCCGCTCTGTATTCTTCCACCAACTCCAGTCGCCGCTGGTGATCTGCAACCCGGCAACGGAAGTCGTGTCGGTTTTCACCCAGCAACTCATGCGGAACTTGCGCTCGACGTCACTCGGTTTGATACCAGGCCACTGAAGAATAGCTCCGAAGTCACCGCCGGTCGCGTCGGTGCACGTGACCTTAAGGCACTTCCCGCCGTTGCGGCCCCCCTCTCCCGACGACAAGGAGCTTCGCGCGTTCTTCGTGATGGATGCCGGTGACCAACCGACGGGCATACCATCGGTGACTTCTTCAAAAGAGCCGTTCGGGATCAGGTTGAGGTTGAAGACGCGTGTGGCTGAGGCCTGCTTGAGAACAAGTTGTCCGCCGAAGGCTTCGTCTGCGGTTACGGCTACCGTTTGTTCCCCGCCAAGATTTGCCGCGGGTAGTGAGACCTTCACATTCTTCTGGTGAGGTGCAAGCACTTGTCGAACAGACAACGCGCCCGCAGCGAGGGTTATGGGTAATTCGCCGTTTCCCGTGTTGTCAACCGTAGCGTTCACAGCGTAGTGGCCTGTCGTTCCAGGTACGCGTGCCTGGGCGACGAGACGTTGCACGTAGTCGTAACGGGATACCTCGAAAGGCGCGGGTTTCTGCCCCGACACCTCAAGAGGTTTCAAGGTTGCGGCCTCCGAACCACCAACCGCCTTCAGCGACAGCCCTTCGCCTTGAGTCCACGCGTCACGATGCCCGAGGTTGGCCGCGAGACGGGTCTTTGGTGGAGCATCAGAGGAGACCAGCCGTCGCGTGTCGCCATACCGGGAGCAACTCAACGATGCGCACGCGTCGCTCTGCAATAGAGTCGCTGCGCCTCGGGTCAGCTTCGTCCCCTCAAAAAGGACCGCAGACCGAAGAGTGTTTGCGATGAGGGAGAAACTGGCGACTTGCGCATCGGTCTGAATCTGGTCCGAAGGCGTTTCTGATGATCCTCCCTGACACGAGAACAGAACCAGCAACGTTCGGTCACCGCCCGTTAACCGCACGCCGACCCGTCCTCCGTGGGTATAGACTTGTGGCGTCAGCAGTTTCTTTTCATCTCCCACCCGATGCGGCTGAAGGACGATCAGCGATTCTGTTGTTGCCGTGGGTTCAACCGTTGAGGCGGTCAGGTGCCACTGGTTCGGCGCAGCACGAAACGGTGGAACGGTGAACTGGTCGTTCTGGCTAAAGGTGAGTTTCTGTGGTGCGAGATAATCCACGCGGCACCGACTCGCGCCTTTGGCTATGATGACTCGTCGGTGCTCCGCATCGACCTCCATCTTGTTCAAGGCATGTAGAAGGAACTGGTAGGTTGAGGGCTTGGGTGCAGCAAGCTCGTCGCGAAGGACGATGATCGGTTCGCCCCCGGTGTGGAGGGGCCGAAGGAAAACGACATGGCGGAGGAACTTGTCGAGTCTCCCCGCGTAAGCGAGCGTCGCGTCACCTACGGCATAGTCTCCCGCAGCCGTTGTCTTGAAGGTCACCAGTTGTCCCTTCGCATTC
>JACQGJ010000165.1 GCA_016199605.1 Armatimonadota bacterium
CGCACTGCTTCGCCCGCGGCGAAGACGCCCTTCAGAGAAGTTTCATGAGTAGTGGAGTCGACTTTGAGTCCGTGGGAGGAAGTTTCGAGATCCAGGGAGCTTCCCTCCCGAGGTTTGCCGGTGGCGATGAGAACGGCGTCGTGTTTTTTTTGGATCTCCTCAAGAGAGATATCCACGCAGACCTTTGTTTCCATCCTGAACTGCGCGCCCAGCTTTGCGAGCAGTTCCACCTCTGCGTCGAGCACGTCCTTCGGCAACTCCTCTTCCGACATCGCGTACCGCAACGATCCTCCAGCTTGCTCTCGCTCATCGAACAGGTGGCACTCGTGGCCGCGCTGGAGGAGAGAATACGCGGCGGACAAACCGGTTGGCCCGGCGCCCACGATGGCAACCTTCCGTCCGGTTGGCTCCTCGCACTGCGGCAGATACGGAGCCTCGGAGGCAAGAAGGGAATCTCCCACGTGCCGCTCCAGCATCGCGACCGCAACCGGCTCATCGTGCAACACGCGCCGGCATCCTCCCTCGCAGGGCTTGTGGCAAACCCGTCCGAGAATGGAGGGGAAGGGAATCTCGCTCTTCACCGTCAGGATCGCGTCCGTCATGTTGCCCGCGTTGATCTGTCGGATCATCTGCGGGATGTTCATGTCGAGCGGGCAGATGCGGTGGCAGGGAGACATGCAGTCGCCGAGGTGGTCGCTGAGCAGCAATTCCATCGCCGTTCGCCGCGCCTCGTGGACCTCCACGGTTTCGCTTTCGACCTGCATCCCGTCTTCGACCTTCGTCGCGCAGGAAGGGACAAGCTGACTCTTCCCGTTGACTTTTACCAGGCAGACGAGACACGAAGTCGGCCGCCCGACGCCTTCGAGGTAGCAGAGGGCGGGGATATCGATTCCCATCTGCCGCGCGGCCTCGAGCACTGTGGCGTCCGGCTCGACTTCGATAGGCTGGTTGTCAATCCAAAGCTTGGGCATGAGATCTCATTTGGTGTAAAGGGAGTGATGAAGTTCTGGAGCAAGGCGTGGAGGTCGCAGCGTTCCGTCAACGAAGTCCCTTCAAGCTCCACGTCCTCACCGCACCACTCCTCGAACTCTGCGAGTTCGCACGCTCCATGAATACTTCGATCAGCGAATTTCAATCGCTCCTTCCGGACACACCCTGAGGCAAGTATCGCACCGGGTGCAAAGGTCGGACAAGATGACGTGTTTCTCGAAAGGGGTCATCGGGATCGCATCGGCAGGACAGTGCTGTGAGCAGATGGTGCAGCCGATACAGTTGTCCCTCACCGAGTACGTGATCAGCGCTTTGCAGCGTCCCGCCGGACATCGCTTCTCGACGTGAGCTTCGTATTCCTCTCGGAAGTAGCTCAGCGTAGAGATTACGGGATTCGGCGCGGTGCGCCCGAGGCCGCAGAGACTGTCCTTTTGCATCATGTCGCCGAGTTTCTCGAGCTCCGCGAGGTCGTTCTTCGTGCCGCGACCTTCGCACAGCCGGTCAAGGATATCGAGCATCCGCCGCGTGCCGATTCTGCCGAAGGTACACTTGCCGCAGCACTCGCGCTCATTGAACGCCATGAAGTACCGAGCGATGTCGACCATACAGTCATTCTCGTCCAGCACAACCATGCCACCCGATCCCATGATCGCGCCGACGGCGTGAAGCGACTCATAGTCAACTTTGGTGTGCGCCAGCGCCGCGGGCACACACCCGCCCGAAGGGCCTCCGATCTGCACCGCCTTGAACTTGTGACCCTCGCCAACTCCGCCGCCGATTTCCTCTACGATCTCACGGAGCGTTATCCCCATCGGCACCTCGATCAACCCGCCTCGCAGGACCTTGCCCGCGAGGGCGAAGACTTTGGTGCCTTTGCTTTTCTCAGTGCCGAGGGAGGCAAACGCTTTGGCTCCGCGGCGAACAATCCACGGGACAACGGCATAGGTTTCCACGTTGTTGACGAGCGTGGGCTTCTCCCATAGCCCGCTGTCCGCCGGGTACGGGGGACGATGCCGAGGCATGCCACGCTTGCCTTCGATGGATTCGAGCAGCGCGGTTTCCTCACCGCAGATGAAAGCTCCTCCACCCCGGCTGATCTGAACGCGGAACTTGAAGTCCGTCCCCATGACCTTGTCGCCCAGAATCCCGCGAGCCTCCAACCGGCGGAGGGCCTCCTCGATCCGCTTCAGCGCCAGCGGGTACTCCGCGCGGATGTAGAAGTAACCCTCGTCTGCGCCGACGGCAAAGGCGGCGATGATCATCCCTTCAATGACACGGTACGGGAAGGACTCCAGGATCATCCGGTCCATGAAGGCGCCGGGGTCGCCTTCGTCGCCGTTGCAGATCGCATACTTCTTGTCGCCCGCAGTTTCCCGCACTCGCTGCCACTTTACACCGGTTGGGAAGCCAGCGCCGCCGCGGCCACGCAATCCGCTTTCTTGAATCTGCTCGATCACTTGGCCCGGTGACAACTCACGGAGGCACCAGCGTAACGCCTGGAAGCCCTCGTGGGCCAGGTACTCTTCAAGGTCAACGGGATCGATGGTCCCGAAGTGTTCCGTGGCGATGTGTTGCTGACGCTCCGTGAAAGCGGCGACGGCGGGATCGCGGACATCAATCGAGTAGCGCGACACAGGCTCTTCCCAGGCTTCGTCGGTCAGGAGGTTGTCGATGAGTTTCGAAAACGCGTGCCCCAGTTTGCGGACTCCTCGCGGTTTGAAGTGCCGTTCAACAATCGCCCTTGCTTCTCGTGGGTCAACTTTGGCATACAGGGAGGGTTGTCTCCCCGGCACGACCACTTCGACCATCGGAGTCTGATGACAGATGCCGACGCAGCCAACACGTTTCACTACAGCTCGTGCCCCGATCTTGGCGACGGACTCTCGAAGGAGGTCGAACAAGGCATCGCTTCCTTTGGCGACACAGCAGGAGCCGAGTCCGACGCGAATCTCGGCGCCACCGTTCGAGGGCTCACCCGGTTGGTCTACAAAGCCGGGACGGCTTCCGTTGCTGCTGGAGGCGAGGAAGTCCTTCATCACCTTCGGAATCAGGTCGGGGCCGAGATAACCGTAAGTCACATCGTCTGCCCGCATCACCGGCGCGAGCGTGCAGCAACCCATACATCCGACCTCTTCAACCGTGAACTTCCCCTCAGGGTCGGTGTCGTTGTCAGCCGGAATACTGAGGTTGTGTCGGAGGGCGTCGAGGAGGAAGCCCGCTCCCTTCACGTGGCAAGCGGTGCCTCGGCACACCCGAACGAGGTGTTCGCCGGTCGGTTTGTGCCGGAACTGAGCATAGAAAGTCGACACTCCCGCGACATGCGCGGGTGAAAACCCAGTGATTTCGCAGAAGCGCTCCAGCGCCTCGTCGGGGAGATAGCGGTAATGCTCCTGAAGCGCGTGGAGCACCGCCACCAACGACTCGGGATCGGATCCGAGGCGAGTGACCGTTTCATCGACGATTGTAAGGTCCAATTCAGACATATTCTTCTCAACGTGGAGACCAACGGACCAGAACGCGCGAACGGATCACAAAGAAAGCCGATTCCGAGGCTGCCTTGCTCCGTCGCCCCTTTGCGTCATCGAGGTCACTTCGAGATCACTTCCCCAGGCAGTAGAGATTCTGCTTCCCCCGGAGATAGATCCTGCCCTCCGCAAACGCAGGGCAGGCGTAGCACTGTTCTCCCAGTTTCGCCTTACCAAGCAGTTTGTACTGTTTGTCTGCGGCGACGATGAACATGACTCCCTCCTCGCTCAACAGATACAGTTTGTCCCCTACGAGGCTTGGGGAGGAGCGGAAGTTGACATCGAGGTATTGCTCCCAAAGCTTCTTCCCCTCTTCCCCATCGTAACAAGTAACCGCTCCGCTCGAGGTCAGAAGGAACACCAGGTCGCCATTGCTGACCGGACTGCAAATATCGGGGATGTTCTGGTCAGCGGTCCAGACGGTCTTTGTCTTCGACACGTCACCCCTGCCATCCGTCCGAATCGCGACGAGCTTCTCGCCGGGGGCGACGGCAAAGGCCACACCTTTCGCAAAAGTCGGCGAGGGTGCCGTTTCACCACCGATTTCACCCACTCGCCATAGTTCCTCCCCCTTCGCGGGGTCGTAGGCGATGGCCCACGGGTTGGCGACAGTGATCACCTGTTGGCCCTTTTCGGTCTCAACAACAATCGGTGAAGTCCAGTTGCTCCCGACCGGTCTCTTTTGCTGCCAGACCGTCTTCCCGGTTTCAGTGTCGAGCGCAAGCAGCTTCGACTTCTTGTCTTCGATTGATCCTTGATCGAACAGGACAAACAGCAGGTTCCGAGACACCGCCAGCGAGGACGAGTGACCGTAGGAGTTTTGCGGCAGTCCCAGGTTCTGCGTCCATGCTTTCTTGCCCTCGAAGTCGAAGGCGGCCAAGGCTCCTGTCGCGAACAGGGCGAACACGCGTTGTCCGTCGGTTGCCATGGTTGGCGCGGCGTAGCTGGTTTCAGGAGAGATGTCGAAAGACTGCGGTTGGCTTGCACCTCGATCCTCGGCGGACGCTCGCCACAGAACTCTCCCCGTCTTGGCCTCGAAGCAGTAAACCTCGTGTTGCGTCTCGTTGGCCCCCGACAGAAACACGCGGTCGTTCCACACAATCGGCGAGTTCATGCCGGGGAGGGGAACCGGGGCCTTCCATAGCACGCCTTTGCCTGTTGCGCCGTCCCAGGAAGTTGGCACATCGGTGAAAGCGGATACACCCAAACCTTCGGCCCCGCGGAAGGAGGGCCAGTTCTTCTTCCACTCCTCAGGAGTGGGTACACCTCCTGCATTCTGGGATTGACCCGTGCCGTCTGCGGACGCCACTTTCAAAGACTCGCGAGTCAGAGCGCGTTGCGGTTTCAGGGCGTAAGAGATAAGGAGCGCTGCAAAGGCCACGCCCAGCCCGCCTACCCACCAACGAGTGATCCAAGCAGTTCGAGCATCCCAGGGATTGCTCGTCCGTCCAGGCTTTGGCAGAGGAAGTCTCTTGCGGAGGACAGCCGCGTATTGCGAGCTGAGAACGAACAGGATGGTGCCGAGGAGAAACAGGTCAGTGCCGCGACTTGAAAGCTCACGCTGCCTGAAGTACTTCTGCCGAAGGTCTAAATCGAGCTTCCGAATTCTATTCTTCAGCGCCTCTTCCTCTGGTTGGCGAACGAGGGTGGCTTTCAGTTTCTTCAATTCTCTTGAAGCCAAGGGATCGTAGGCGAGGCTTCGGTATGAGTTGACGACAAGCAACGCGCAAACCACGGCGGAGAACACGCCGGTCATGACCGCGGTTCGAAGCGCTGTCTGGTAGGTAGCCTGCGAGGAGGTTGTCGTCGTGTCCATCGTATTCATCTGAACTTAGCCTTTCGAGAATCAGGGATGAGTAACTTGCCTCGCCCTGCTTTCTTCACCGGCATGACGCTTTTACGTCACGGCTTCCTTCGCCATGATCTCCGCCAGGGCCTTGAGTCGAACGTGCTCTTCAGGGCAGTAGGGATAGCAGCGCCCGCACGCGACACAAGCTGCGCGGTCGGCTTCATACTCGAATCGCCGGCGTTTCACCGACAGGGCAATCAACTTCAAACCGATGACCAGACCCACCCACGCTCCGAACAGTCCACCCGCCGTTCTGAAGCGACGTCCAATCTGCAGAGCTTCTTTGTAGAGCTTCTGCGGCGGCTGACCGGTGTAACGAAAGGCGGAACTGGCCTTCGTTGTGCCGCTCGCCTTTCCGGTGTCTTCCCTCCACACTCGCTCAGCGACGCGCACCGTTGCATTTGAGCGTGCCAACGACGGGCCTATGCCGACACCCATCCACGAGAAGATCGCTATCAGGACTGGAAGCAAAGCCATGAACAGCAGGAGGGTCTTTCTTCCGGCGGCTCGGCCAACCGCGACAGGTTCGGGCGTCGGCTCTCGAATCGCGCCGTAAGGGCAGGAGTCTTCACACAGACGGCACTTGATGCACTTGTCGGGATAGATCGTAACCCGGTACTTTGAGACCCGCGACAGGAGACCCAGCAGCACCCCATACGGGCAAAGGAAGCGACAGTAGGGTCGGCCCACGAATAGGGCGATCACAAGGAAGCAGACTCCCAGGGTGACCATCTCGAAACTACCGGTGAGGCGGAACAGCGCGATGAAGGGATCGTACTCGCACAAGATGAAAGCGCTGCCCGTCGCTGCGAAGACGACCGCCGCGCCGAGGTAGATGTACGCCAGCAATCCGAGGGTGTGTTCCAGCCATCCCGGAACTCTCAGAGGGCGAAGCAGTACGACGTCCTGAATCGCGCCATGGGGGCAGACCGCCGCGCAGAAGGTTCTGCCGAAGAACAACGCAAACAGGAGAGGCAGCAGAAAGAAGGCCACGACCGAAAAAGGAACATGATAGCCTGAACCCATAAGTCCCAGGGCCACATTCTGAATCGAGCCGATGGCACAGACGCATCCCTGCCGGTAGAAGCCAAAGTAGGCAAGGGAGAAGATGGAGAGGGCAGCAATGCCTCTCCGAGACCGTTTTTTCATAACGAGATAAGCAGATAACCCCAGCGCCCCCGCCAGGACGAACACATCCAGATACTCCAAAACCGGCCAACGGGCGTGCGGGGTTATGGTTTGTGGCTGCTTGTAACCCGTTTCGAAATCAGGGGGCGGAAACCTCTCTGACGCCAGGGCAGATCCTGGCAGCAGGGGGAGGAGAAGCAGAAAAGCGACGACTGGAACGAATCTCATACAGCATCAACCAGCATGCGGCTTCACCTTCAGGAGGTACGGCTGGGAAGCGGGAACGCGACGAAAAGCCCTGGAGGGGCAAACCTTGGCGATGGAACACTCGTTACAGTTCAGACAGCGGTCATGCCGAACCTGAAGAAACATCGAGCCGTTCCCAAAGGTCGTACATCCTTTGACGCACTTGGCGCACCCGATGCAGAGAGATTCATCGATGGTGTACTGGTAGTAGGGATCCTCGACAAAGGTGCGACGGATCGCTCCCGTGGGGCATAGCTGGTTTTCTGCACCGGTGTTCAAGGCGTTTGGCTGCGGCTCGAAATAGGACGTGCAGAGGTCGCAGTAGCCACACATGACGTAGGCGTGGACGCATTTCACCGCGGATTGCTCCAGCACGCAGTAGGTGGCGCAATTTCCACACTGGGTGCAGAGATCCGGGTCGATCTGCCAGACCGTATCCTCGGCCTGACCCCGGTCAAGGAGCAGACCCGTCAGCGCGCCGAAACCCATAAGCATCGCGCCGCGCAGACCTCCATTGATAAACTCACGCCTGCCTTTGCTGTTTTCGCCTTCCGCCATCGTCACTGTTTCCTACGCGCCTGTCGATAGGACAAAGCCTGCGGCAGCCCGCATCCCTTGACCTTGGAGCAGGGAGCGCAGATTCCTCGATTGAAGCACTCCTCTGCCTGACGTGGCCCTTTCTTCGTGATGAGAGCGCCGCCGATCAGACCCAAGCTACCTACGCCCACGCAACGCCCCAAACTGCGGAAGAACTCCCGCCTGTCCCGATCCATATCATGCAACGGTTTCACCATCTCTTCCCGACTGACTGAGAGGATTGTAGCACACAAGGCGATGGAATAGAAGGCAATGAGGAGGACTCTCCGCTGCAATCACGCAGCCCTGAGGCTCCCTCAGGAACGAACCAGGGCAGGTACTGCGAATCGGCAAAGCCCTCCGCCTTAAGGCTCACGAGCTCTTCCGCGCCGGTCAGTCTCACTTTCATCTTCCCACCGGTGGCTTCCAGCCGTATGGCAAACTACTCCTTTGCGATCCGCTGAACAATTCCCGTGCCTGTCCGTCGAATGTTGTATCTTTCAGCCATTCCAGCAGGGCTTTCACCTCCCATGATATCCACACAATTCGATTTCAGATCAAGGCGAGACTATAGCGGTTTTTCTCAATCCTCTATGAAAGGAGACAGCAATGGACAACAAGGTCCTTACCCGTACGTCCGTCTCGCGTACTGGCTCGGAAGAATCTGTGTTTTCATCGATTCACGAGCCCGAGTCTCATACCATCTCTCATCAAGATCGTTCACGTACCCTCAAGCTCTTCATCTTCGCGATCGACGCTGCGGACTTCGCAATGACCCATCGTTGGTTGGAGGAGGGAAAGCTCCCCCACCTCGGGGAGTTGGCCCGACGCGGCGCTTTCGGGAGTCTGCGCTCGACGATCCCCCCTTACACACCTGTTGCATGGACCTCGTTCCTCACGGGGATGCTGCCCGGGAAGCACGGTGTGTATGGTTTCATGCCGCCACCTTTCGCTGAGACTCAAGAGGAGGCAACGGGAGTACCCTTCCGTCCACAGGACATTCCCACGTTCTACCAGGCTCTCAACCGGGAGGGGATGTCAGTGGGCTCCTTCAACGTTCCCTGGACTTACCCGGTGGAGCCGCTGGAGGGATTTGTTGTTGCAGGCGCTGGAGGACCCGACGGGGGTCCCAACTGGTGCTATCCACCCGAGCTGGCTGACGAGCTTCTGAGAGAGCTGCCCCGATGGCAGTCGATGCCGCCGGTCGCGTCCGGCGAGACCTTCCTCGCAGGAAGGATTGCTGCTGAAATCGCTGCCAAAGAACAAGCCATCCATTGGCTCATGGCGCGGTATCAGCCCGAGATCCTTGCGGTCGGCCTGAGCGAGCTCGACCTGGTACAACACGAGTTCCTGGGGCGTCCCTTTGCGGTGGATGAAACCGGCTGCGAGCGGGAGGTGATCCTCTACACCTACCAACAGATCGATGACCTGCTCGGCAGACTCCTCTGTCGATTCACCGGGGAGAACACGGTAATCGCGGTCGTATCCGACCATGGTCAGGTCGTCGCGCCGAAGCTCATAAACCTCGCGGCCCTGCTGGCGAAGGCGGGGATGCTGATCTACCAGCAACCTCCGCGTGGGCTGCGCCGCCTCATGGGACACTTCAGGAGTCAGGCGGCTCAGGTCACCCGCAAGATCTGGTCGATTGCGAAACGTGTCCTGCCCCGTCCCCTCTTGTCGCGGGTGGATAGGCGGGCCCCCCAGTTGACCGCCCTCGCTGGAGGGCTTATCGGTCACCCCGAGGTGGATTGGTCCCGGAGCCGCGCGGTTCCGACCGACATTAGCGGAGCCATCTATCTTCGCTGCTCTGTGATGAAGGAGTGCCTGCAGCCACTCGTTCCGTGCGACGATTGTGTGATTAGGAAAGAGGTACTTGCGTTGCTGAACGACCTGCGTGATCCGGACAATTGTGCTCCCGTCTTCGAACAGGTCCTGCTGGGTGAAGACCTGTACCAGGGGCCTCGAGCGGGAAATCGACCGGACATCGTGGTCCTTCCCCGCCACGACGCCTACCAGATCGTCGCAAGTGAGGAGTGTTCCTCCAACCCCGTGCTGACTTCCTGGAAGGAGCCTGTCGCGACAGCAAAACACCCGCGAGGTGTGCATTCGCTTTACGGGATCCTGTTTGTGGCTGGCCCGCAAATCCTTCCGAGCAGCCGGCCCCAACGGGCCGGTATCTGCGACGTTGCGCCGACCCTTCTCCACCTTCTTGGGTGCTCAGTGCCGTCAGACATGGACGGCCGCGTGGCAACCGAGGTGATCCCGGAAGGATCTCGGGCAGCCGGACCGGTACGCTATTGCTCCCCAATCGTCCGTGAGACGGAGGCGGTTAACAGGACGGGAGTGTGCGTGGACAACCAGCTCCTGGAGCGTCTGCGAGGCCTTGGTTATTGGTGAGCCGCGTTAGCTCCAACTTCTCGTAGTGGTGAGCCTGTTTGGTTCCGGCTATGCCGGGTTAGGATGTTCCGGTTTGGGAACGACTCCCGGAGCGTCGTCAGAGCATGGGGTGGTAGAATCCGGAGCCTACTGACCGGGAGTGATCTACTACCGAGGAGGAGTGCCCCACTGACGCGTCGGGGATGGCGCGTTGACGACCGAGCAGGGGGCAATGACGACTGAGCGGGGTGCATTGACCGATCTGGCGGGGGTCAATGACGATCTGGCAGGGGGCATTGCCCAGTCTGGCGGGGGTCAATGACAATCTGGCAGGGGGCATTGCCCAATCTGGCGAGGGTCAATGACAATCTGGCAGGGGGCATTGCCCAATCTGGCGGGGGTCAATGACAATCTGGCAGGGGGTATTGCCCAATCTGGCGAGGGGCATTGGGGACCTGGAGGGGTGCATTGACGACCGAGCAGGGCTCATTTTCGGGAGATGGAGGTGCCAAGGTCCATTTTGAGTTCAAAAAGCAGAGATTTAATGGTCTTGAGCAGCGGGCCTTTGGTAGGAGGACTCACTCGTTCTGGGACTTTCAGGAAGACCCCCGACGGTCGAAGAACCTGTCAGGACTCGTGACAATCAGCGCCCCCATCGTTTCCGTCCGCCGCCACCCAACCCTCACATCGGGTAGTGCTTACTGCGCGCACCTCCAATTTGCTCCGGTGGTGTCATTCTGCTACAATGCTCCCGTCCCGAGGGACCGGCCTTCGGGACCCCACACAATGGAGGATGACAGCAAGTGGCTGCGACGCCCCCCTCGGCGAACGTCCGGATGCCGTTCACCTCGTCTGAACGGAGACATGGCATCCGTAGTTTCCTGGTTTTTGCCGTTTTCAATGCGCTCTGCTTCGAAATCGTTGGCGGGCGCATCCTTTATCTCTTTGCCCGGCAGATCGGCGCCTCGGCGGTGCAGATCGGCATCGTTGCGTCACTGCTGCCGTTTGCCGGGGTCGTTCTCTTCGGCGTCGCCCCTTTTGTGAGGCGCTTCGGTCCCCGAAGAATCCTGCTGGTTGGATGGTCCTCCCGCACGCTGGTTGCCTGCGGCCTGTTGACCCTTCCCACCATCGTGCAACGCTACGGGTCGTCCTGCGCGACGCACTCGCTGATTGTGATCATGGCCGTTTTCTACCTCTGCCGAACCCTCGGCCTTGCCTCCTGGCTTCCGCTGGTGCAAGGGGTTGTGCCGCCAAGGGTTCGTGGCAAGTTCATTGGCAAACAGATGATCATCGTCAGCCTGTCCGTCATCTTCGTCTCCGTTCTGACCGCGATTTACCTGATCGGGGCCACGGACCTCTCTCCCTTCCTCGGGATTTTCAGCTTCGGTATTCTTTGTGGAGCGATCAGCATTTCGGTCCTGTTTAGAATTCCCTCGGTCGAGGGCACCGATGAGCCAATCCTCGACGACTTTTGGGGGAAGACTCTGCTCCCCTTGCGTGATCGGGAATACCGCAATTTCCTGCTGTTCGCCGTATCTCTCCAACTGGTGGCCGCGGGTCTCCCGCCGTTCATGGTTCTGTTTCTCAAAGAAAGCCTGCATCTTCCCTCCTCCGGCGTTGTGTTCTTCACTGCGGTGGAATCCTTCGGAGCGCTGCTGAGCCTTCTCTGGTGGGGACCAGCGATTGATCGACATGGGAGCAAACCCTTCATGGGACTGGCGCTGCTCGGGTGGGGCGCCATCCTGGTCCTGTGGGCCGTCATGCCGTCGGATCCATGGGCGCGCTTTACCCTCGTGCCCTTTGCCGCGATGGCTGGCGGAGCGTTTTCAGCAGGTCTCATCACGGCGAATTCCCGTCTCAACATGAACCTCATCCCGTGGGAGCAGAACGCAAGTTATGCCGCCGCCTCGCAAATGTGCACCGGGCTCGCGGCCGGTATTTCGCCGCTCATCGGCGGTCTCATCGTGCGTTCTATGGAAGGTCGGGTATTCCACTGCGGCCCGGTCGCCCTCGACAATTACCGGGTTTTCTTCGTATACTCCTTCTTGATGTTGAGTCTTCCCATAGTCCTGCGCACTCGCATCAACGAACACCGAGTCGAGTCGATGCGGACCGTCATGCGCAGATACCTTCTGCTCCCCCTCTCGCGGTGGGCGCATGAGAGGATGGAGTGAATCTCCACAAGGAGACGGGAACTCGACACCCTCGCGGCTAACGAGGCTGTCGAGTTGCTGGACGGGCTTGCGATCCGCAAGACCGACCGAAGCCCTCTGCCTATTCTGGATTTCTGAGAGAGGATTATCATGCCTGAGACACCGCAACGTGCGCCACTGATTCTGAAGGAGGGCGATCTCGAAGCCGCCGTCATCGACAACAGCGAATCCGGTTCCCATCGCTTCGGCTACAACGGCCTCGCAAGCCTCACCCACAAAGAATGCAGCGAGAGTCCCTTCGTGCCGAACTACGCCGGGGTTAATTTCGAGTTCCTGTTCGATGGAACACGACACAACATGGAGCCTCGCTGGCGGAAGGAGGAGAACGAGACCCTCATCGCCACTCCCTCTGAGGTGAAGATCTCCGGCCCCAACCGCGCCTCGGTCCACCTCCCCGAGACTGTTGATTGGGGCATCGAGTCGTGGGTCGCGTACCAACTTGTCGCTCCCCACTACGTGGACATCAGTATTCGGATTCAGCCCCGGAAGGACTCCTTCCAACATGGGTACATCGGCGCTTTCTTCGCCAGCTATATCCATGGCCCGGAGCAGAAGGAGGTGCGGTTGTGGGGCAAGCGGAAGTCGGACCTCGAGAGCGGGTGGAGGGAAGGCGACCTTCCCGAAGGAGACGTCTGGAACTCCTATCGCTTCCTCAACGAGCTACCGGGACTGACGCGCGATCCCTTCTTCTTCGGCGGGACCTCAGACCTGATGTTCGAGAAGCCCGTCATGTATGGGCGATTTCGCAACATGGCTCTGGCGTTTATGTTCGACCGAGGTGAAGGGATCCGGTTGGCCTATCGTCGAGACGGAGCAGGCGAGAAGAACCCGGCGTGGGACTTCGGGATCCTCATTCCTGACTACAAACTCCGTCGCATCTACTCACGCCAGGTAAGGCTTGTCTTCAAACCCTTTATCAGTGAGGACGACCTCATGGCGGAATACGAGCAATGGAGGGGATCGGGAGGAAGATAGCGTGTTGGCGCCAAGGCCTCTTCACGATGCCACGCTTCAGCATACACTTGCAGGCGAGACCGGAACTGGGATTGTTCAGCAATCCCCAGGCGGTGGAAATCCTCCGCCGAAACCTGAAGTTCGTTGTGTCCAAGTTCGACCTCAACTTGTGTGAGGAACGATTCGAGACGAACGAGCTTACCGTCGTTGTGGACTCTAAAGACCTACGGACTGTCTCCAAGGCTGTGGAACGACTGCAGCGGTTCGCGGACTTGGAGGTGTGGCGGGAGGTGGAGGTTTTAGATGCAGGCTCGAGCACGGAGAGTGCCAGGTCCATCTGGACAGGCCCTGCCTCATGCCGCCGCCTCGGCTGATTCACGGCCGGCGGTTTTGTGCTAAAATGCAGCTCAGGCATGAAGGATGAACCTCTTGACTCGGAATCGGCGCCAGTCACGCAGGCGGAGACTGAAGCTCTACCCGTGCGGACTGTTGTGCGGGTGCGTCGAGCCGCCGTCGCAGTGGCGCTAATCGCCGGGCTTCTCGTCTATCTTGCCGGTCTCCATCTGCCCGGTGACGCACCGGAGGCAGTGATCAAGGCTCAACTCAAAGCCTTTAACCAGAACGACTATGCCAAGGCGCGCTTTTATGCGTCCAGTGATTTCAAGCAGATCCCTCTGGAGGATTTTCGATCCATGATCCGCGAGGACTATCCGCAGTTCGACAAGTCGAAGACGGCGACGTGCGGGAAGCCGGAGATTACGGGGAGCAACGCGTTGGTGCCGGCCACGATCGTCGGGAGGGATGGTGTCGTAGTGCATGCCCGGTATTTCATGATCCACCAGAATGGCCGGTGGAAGATCAGCGGAGTGGAGACCGACCAATCTTCGACCGCGAAGCGTGAGAGAATTCTCTGAAAAGGAGTAAAATGTCGAACACAAATGCTGACCCCTCCTCTGGGATGCACCTATCGGAGGTCGCAATCCTGTTGAAACCTGAAGACGACGTGGCGGTCGCGAAAGTCCCTTTGCCGACTGGAACTCGCCTCGTGACGAAGGAGGGAACCGTTGAGGTGCTCCATGACGTTCCAGCAGGTCACAAAGTTGCCCTGCGGGAGTTGAAGCCTGGATCCCCCATCCACAAGTACGGGCAAACCATCGGATTTGCGGTGGAGACGATACCTCCCGGAGCGCATGTTCACACGCACAATGTGGCCGTCCGTGACTTCGAGCGAGATTACGCGTTTGCGTCCGAAGCCCAACCGACGGATTTCTTCCCACAGGGAGAGATGCTCTACTTCGACGGCTATCAGCGCGAAGACGGGCGCGTCGGCACACGCAACTACATTGCCGTCGTTTCTACGGTAAACTGCTCTGCCAGCGTTTCCCGGTACATTGCCGACCGGTTCCGGGGAGACGCTCTCAGTGAATACCCCAACGTGGATGGCATCGTCGCAATCAAGACC
This sequence comes from Armatimonadota bacterium, assembly GCA_016199605.1. Classification (GTDB taxonomy): domain Bacteria; phylum Armatimonadota; class Abditibacteriia; order CG2-30-59-28; family CG2-30-59-28; genus JACQGJ01. The sequence continues at coordinate 14,320 of JACQGJ010000165.1, forward strand.
CCCGGTGGTTGCGCGACAGGGGTGACGGAGGAGGAATATCACGCCCTGCAGCGAGTCCTTGCCGGCTATGCGACCCATCCGAACGTGGGCGCCTGCGTGCTGGTTGGGCTTGGTTGCGAAACCAATCAGGCTGCCGATCTCATCGAGAATCAAGGATTGCTGCGTCTTGACCAGGGGCGGTCCACGCCAAGAGTCCTTAACATTCAGGACTGCGGCGGAATCGTTAAGACTGTAGAGGCGGGGGTTGAGGCCGTCAAAGATCTGCTTCCCAGCGTGAATGGCTTGGAGCGCACGCAACAACCGATTTCGGAGTTGGTCCTCGCCACCCAGTGCGGAGGAAGTGACGGGAACTCCGGCATCACCGCGAATCCCGCTTTAGGTGTTGCCTCGGACCTGTTGGTTCGTTACGGGGGAACTTCGGCGCTCGCGGAAACGCCTGAAATCTACGGCGCCGAGCATCTCCTCACTCGCCGGGCTCGGTCCCGCGAAGTCGGACAGAAGCTCATCGACCGGATCCGCTGGTGGGAAGCATACGTGGCGAAGTTCAACTCGGCTATCAACAACAACCCAACTCCCGGGAACAAGAAGGGCGGCCTTACAACCATCTACGAGAAGTCTCTCGGAGCAGTGGCAAAGGGCGGGACCGAAGTATTGAACGATGTCTATCTATACGCGGAAAGAATCCGCGAACGCGGATTCGTGTTTGTGGATACTCCGGGTTACGATCCCGTCTCGGTCACTGGCTTGGTGGCCAGTGGGTGCAACATCGTTGTCTTTACGACCGGGCGTGGCTCTGTCTTTGGTTGCAAGCCCGTCCCTTCCATCAAAGTGGCAACCAACACGCCGATGTACGAGCGCATGATCGACGACATGGATCTCAATGCCGGTGTCATTCTCGAAGGGACCTCCGTGGAGGAGGTCGGCAGGCAGATCCTGAAGGAGATGATCGACACCGCCTCCGGCAGGAAAACCAAGAGCGAATTGCACGGTGTCGGCGACGAAGAATTTGTTCCCTGGCCTCTTGGCCCAACTTTATGAGTTCTTTGACAAGCTGCCCGCGTGTCGAGTTTTCGTCTTGACACGGCGCCTGTCATCCCAAAGGAGGTGAGTTCCGCGACAAAGACTCCTGCTGAATACTGTCACAGTATCAACCATGACTTCGCGCTATGCGATACAGGAGATGATCATCGTGGACATCCGAAGAATCCAGCGAATGGTGGCCAACGGCAAGTACACCTTGGGCAAACACGCCCTCAACCACGCGTGTGAAGACGGATTCGAGAAGGAACACTGCATCGGAGCGATTTTGGGCGGCCGGGTTCTTGAGCACTATCCCAAGGAAGGTCGGTTTCTCCTGGTTGGCCAGTTCCACCTTTCCAGTCGAACCCTTTGTCCCTTACACGTGGTTTGCGACCTTACGGATTGGAGCGAGGTGACGATCGTGACTGCTTACATTCCCCGACCCCCCGAATGGGAGACGCCTTGGCAGCGTGCTCGATGCGCCGGCCTGGGACGTCGGTAGCACTTTGTTGAGAGAAATCTGTTCCATGGGTTTCAGCCTCTCCGCGGCCCTCGTCCTGTCGGGCATCGTGCTCCACCTTGTTTACATGCGGCTTGCGGTCTACCGGGTTGCGCCGGTTGAGAGCCTCCTGCTGATCGCTGCGGGAGCTTTTGCCGGTGTGGCTCAATGGGTCCACGCTCCGAGCGCAGCTTCAGTCGCCTGGGCCTCCGCGCTCGTGCTGTTTCTCCTTTTCTTCATCTACGTCACTGCCGTCCACCCAAGGACACCCGGGAAACCGGTGAAGGTTCAAGTAGGAGACACGTTCCCCGCTACAACACTGAACACTCCGGAAGGAGGCTTGGTGGACACGGGCAATTTGCCGGGCGGCCGTCGCGGAGTTCTCTATGTCTTCTTTCGGGGAGCGTGGTGACCGACCTGCGTGGTGGAGTTGGGGCAACTCCAGGAATCCCTTCAAGCTTTTGCCGCCCGAGGCGTGTCACTCGTGGCGGTCAGCGTGGATGCACCGGAGGTCTCTGCCCGTTTGCAGAAGAGGTTGAGAGCCGGATTCCCAGTCTTGTCTGATCCGGGGCTCGTACTGATCGACAGGCTTGGTCTCAGACACGAAAGGGCCTACCTGGGCCGGGACATGGCAATCCCAACGCTGTTTCTGGTGGATCGAGAGGGGATCGTGAGATGGGTCTACCGGCCACCTACCATCCGGGTCCGGGCCAAGCCGGCGGAAATCCTGCGGAGGATTGATGGATTGCTGCCGTACGGGCCTTGACTTCCATCGATCAGCAGCGCAATCGTTCAGGGAGGACATCGTGCGCCACCAGATCCTCGAGGGTTTCGCGTCGCACGATTACTTCGGACTCTCCTTCATTCACAAGAACCACCGCCGGGCGTGTGAACCGATTGTAGTTGCTGGACATGGCATAGTTGTAGGCCCCGGTCGACTGAACTGCGAGGGTATCTCCGGGCCGGGGAGAAGCCAGAGCAATATCCATAATCAAGTTGTCGGTTTCGCAGTGCTTCCCCGCTACCGTGACGACCTCGTTGGGAGGTTCGGTCGCCCTGTTGGCGATGAGAGCCGAATACCGGGCATCGTAGAGGGCAGGTCTCGGATTGTCGGACAGGCCGCCGTCGACGGAAACGTACTTGCGAACGTGTGGGATGTCCTTGATCGGCCCAATCGTATACAGCGTCGTTCCAGCCTCTCCCACGATTGAGCGACCGGGTTCCAGCATGATCTTCGGCATTGGCAGGCCAGAGGCGCTTAGGCCCCTCTTGAGCTTGGTGAGCACCGTTTCGGCCAGGTTTTCAACGCTCGGGGGCTGGTGCTCTTCGAGATACCGGATCCCCAAACCTCCGCCCACGTTCAACTCCTCGATCGTCACACCGGTCTCCTGATCCACAGTTTTGATGAACTGGGGCATCATCTCGGCCGCCAGGTCAAAAGCTTCGAGGTCCAACAGTTGGGAGCCGACGTGGCAGTGTAGTCCGCAGAGCTTGATCGACTGGCAGTTGAGAGCGTGCCGGACTCCGGCGAGGGCTTGACCGGTATCGATTCCCAGTCCAAACTTGGAGTCAATCTTTCCGGTCTGGATGAACTTGTGTGTGTGGGGATCCACGGCGGGAGTCACTCGTAGGAGGATATTCGCTGTGGTCCCTTTTGCCTGGGCCAGGGAGTCGATTAGTTCGAGTTCCTCGACGCTATCCACGACGATCCGGCCGACGCCATGATCCAGCGCCATACCCATCTCCATCGGCGACTTGAAGTTGCCGTGCAGGTAAACGCGTCCCGGCGGGAAGCCAGCCTGCAGGGCCGTGTAGAATTCACCGGCAGAAGCCACATCCAACCCCAAACCTTCCTGGTCGACAATTCGGCACAGCGCCATCGTCAGGAAAGCCTTGCCCGCGTAACAGATCTCGGTTTGAGGGTGTCGGCTCTCGAAGGCGCGGCGGTAAGCGCGACAATTCTCACGGATACAGGCCTCGTCCATGACATACAGGGGGGTCCCATACTGCTGAGCCAACTCGACGGTGTCACAGCCACCGATCACCAAATGACCGGCCGCACTCACTTGCTGCGTGCCAAGCAACATAACGTCCCTCTCCTTAATACAAAAAAGAAATCGCTCCTGTCCATTGGGAAGAATCCGGTGGAGGGAGCGAGCCACTTACAACATGATCGCAACTGTGCGGTAGTCTATCATACCTGTTGCGGAAAAGCAACGAGAATAACCGACCGAGTGTGCATTATCCAAAGTGAGGTTTGCCCGTCGTAGTGAACGGTCGCCGTGCCGTTTCTCGTAGCGGGAGAGAACGCCACGGCGAGCGTTCACTACAATGGACTCGAGGGGGCGACATCAGAATAGATAATGCACAC
>JACQGJ010000137.1 GCA_016199605.1 Armatimonadota bacterium
ACCCCCTTCTTGTCCACGGCAACGATCCGGTAGAGGAGACCCTCTGGAGTGAGAGGCGCGTCGGCCCTGTATCGGTCGGCCCCGACTTTCCGCATAGGCACCGATTGCCATGCGTAGAAGGAAGGCATGGGACGGTAGAGGAGGTCAACGGATCCAACCCCGGAGGAGTCGCGCACCGAGGCGTTGACCGTTACCTTGTCACGGTGGGGGGTGAGGTGAGACTGCGTTGAGGTGACGGAGGGAGGCGTCAGGTCACGGGTAAGTGTCACACGATACGGTCGCCCTTCGCCTGCCTCGGGCAGAATCGCCGTCGCCCCGTCGCTTGAAGCCGTGAAGTAGTACTCGATCCATCCATCCTTTACGGATTTGACCGGCATGGTTCCTTCGAAGACATGCTCGAACTCTGGCACGGGAGACATCGCATTCCCGGAGTATGGCCCGTTCGTGGAACGGTAGTGCAGCACCGGCTGCATCGTCGCGTTCTGGGACAGCGCCGTGAGAGAGACCTTTACTTCCTTGCCAGGATCCTGCAACTGCCTGGGAGTGTGCGAGAGCTTTGGCGCCCCGCCAGGCGAGGCAGGTGGGGCGACGGCCTTGCGCCAGACTGCGTTCACTTCGTCGAGTTCGCGAGACAAGTCCTTCCCCTCTTCCCTCCACGTGAAGGAAGTCGTAAACATCCGGATCCTCTCAATGATCGGCGAGAAATGCTCTTCGGTGTGTCCTGACAGTTCATCCCACGAGTCAAGGGCCTTCTGGCACAATTGGCGTGAAGTGTTGAGGCTTTGCAGGTCCCCGGTTCGGTGATACAACTCCAGACAGGTGACCGCCCGGATCTTCGCCGCGTAGTATTGCGCCAGAGAAGACAACGCCTCAACGTCCAAGGAGGCGTCTTTGTAAGCCTCACGCGCTCCAGCCGGCAACTCACTTTCCTTTGGGAGGGCTTGCCTGGCACGGTTGACGAAATCCTCCAAGACGAGGCTGACCTCCTGAGGTCCAACGGGAGGATAAGGACTGCCTTTGATCGCCTCCTCCACGTACCTCCGCGGTGAAACCATGACCGTATCGTCCAGTGGCTCGGCGTTCAGGAAGCCGTTGAGGCCGTTGTGGACACGTTCGCCGGAGCCATCGGCATTGCGACGCCCCCCGTGGTCATTGCCGATCTCGAACTCGGGCGCCATGTTGCGATGGTCGGGACCGAGACAGTGGTACGCGTAGATCAACGGCACGATCTTGCTTGCAGCTACCACGGACTTGAACAAGGAAGGGCCTGCCTGCCCGCCGAAGCGTTCACTGAACAGGTTCTCGAAAACCGAATCGGGAACCGTTGGGTCGTACCCCGTTCGCCCCCACGTGTCATACCAGAACCAGTTCCGCTCGAACTCCCAGCGGAAGAACGGCTTGGGGAAGGTTTTCGGGTTGAGGTAGTATTGCTCCATGGGATAGTAGGCGCTGATCGGTTCGAGGCTGAACCCGGCGCCATCACCCAGCCGACAGGTGCGGGCCACGCGACGGGCAAACTCGGGATCGCCCCACTGGAAAATGCGGTGCGTCCCATTGGCCCGAACCTGCCAGAGGATGGAGTAGTTACGCGGAAGGTCGGTGTATTGCTGGTAGGAGTAGCTGCCCCAGTCAGCCATGCGTTCGCCCTGCACTTGATAAGGGAGTCCCAACTGTTCACCGTTATACTTGATCTCAACCAGAAAGCGCCCTTTGTGCCGGTCCGCAATCTCCATGATCTTCTGTCGGGAAGCGATCCACGACCGGGTGAAGAGGTTGACCTTTACACCCGAGTTCTCCACGCCGGCGATGTAGGATCGCTTGAAGAAGTCCTCCGGCTGGCCGCTCTCACCGATACGGAAGCCGAAAGCCCAAAGGCCGGGCAACTCCTTCAGCAAACGCTCCACACATTTCGACGTGTAGTCTGCCAGCTTGTCGCCGGGGACGTTCGCGCCGGCGTTGTAGTTCATGATACCGACTTTGATGCCCCTATCCGCGGCCATCACGATGACTGTCTTCAGCACTTTCAGGTTCTTCTCCGTCTGCTCTCGACCAAGATCCGCCTGAGGGTATTCCTCCAGGTGGATCACATGAGGAAAAAGATTTGGGAAACCGGTGGTCACCATGTCGTAAAGAGCATGAAGATCGAGGAAGTTGTGACGCGACCGGGCCAGGGCATTCAGGTATTCCTGCCAGAAGGTCATCGAGTAGTACCACGAGGTCGGGTTGTCCATGGCCTGCTTGTGCAGGAACTGGTTGACGCCGCGAAGCTCGAGATATGGAGACTTCTGCCGTGCCTGAATGGAATCCAGCGGCGCTTCCTTGGCAGGCGACCATCGCAACTGTTCGGAAACGTCGAGGGCGCCATACATCAGTCCCGTGGCGTCGCTGCCGGTGATCACGATTCGACTGCGGCCCTCCCGCACGATTCGGTACGACTCCGGCAGGCTCGGAGGAGCGAGTTTCCTGGAGGTAGAAGACTGATTGGGCCACAGCGCAAGAACGATGGCAGGTTCATGAGACGGGAGGCTCCCTGTGCTGCGCTCCACCTGCCATCCTCGCCCTGTTAAAGACCGCTCAATCTCAGAGGCCCCAAACCCAGCCGGGCCGGGTACAGACTTGGGAACGATCAGCGTCACTGTTGGATTAGCAGCAGCCACAGAAGGGCCGCCCCCATAGAGGACAGCATAGCAACATATCAGTGTCCAGCGAAGCGGACTCCACGAATCCCTCGTCATTTCTTGATGCCTCCCAATACTTGGCCGAACCAGGCCGCGAGATGTCTGGGCTGAAACTCGCCGCGGTATGCAGGACAGTTGGCGAGCGCGTTCAAGTGAGCGATATCTGCGACAGCCGCCAGGGACCCGACAACCACATCAATCGGGGGACCGTCATCATACAGCTTCAGCAACGAGTCGGGCACCCCTGGGACAGCCAAGGCTGCGAGACTGCCCTCGGAAGCCGCGGCGAGGAGAGTCACCATCCCCCCCGACAATCCAAGCCCCAGCAAACCGACCGGTCCCTGAACATCCGGGCGCTGCCGAAGGTAGGCGACTGCTGCGCCGAGGTCGCGTGAGCGTTGCGCGGGGAGCGAATCTCCCAGCAACATTCCGTCGGTGGCCAGGAGATAGGGATCACTGGCCGTTTCCCCCCAGCCGCGCACATCGACGAGGAACACGGAGAGTCCCGTTTTCCTCAGTTCCTCAGTCAACGGAGACATGCGCAGAGCCTGAATGCCCTCCTCGCCGCAGACCACAACCACGGGCGCCCCGTTGTCCTGCTTGAAGAACAGGGCGGGCAAAGCGATCCCATCGGCGGCCCGCAGCAGTATCTTCTCCGGCTCTTCCTGATCCTCAACCTGTTCCACCGGTACTGGTTGGGCAGCGGAAGCCTGCCAGCGAAGCAGCGCCCTCAATGCTTTGCGCCGTCTGGCGATTCCTTGTTGAGGGGGACCCAGGCGTCCCACCAACCCCTCTGTCTCGCGACGCGCAAGTGATCGCACCGTCTCGCCCTGGACTGGGATCTTCCCGTCTGCATAGCAGCGCAACAGGGGGGAATCAACAGGCTCAACCGTCATCTGGGGCTCGGGAAACGGCGAGCCATCCCCTTGCCCTTTCAAGTGCTTGAGCACGAAACCATACAGGGCTTCTCGCATTTCCTTGTTGTAGTCGTGCTGGCAATCGAACACCTGAAGCCCGAGATTGTCACGAGCGCCGTAGAGCTGATACACCGGTTCCGCTTCTGCCACTGCGGCCTCAGCGCCTGGGACGGTGAACATTCCATCCCGGCGAGCTGACATGGCCAGCAGGGGGCGAGGGGCGACCAGTGCGGCAAGATCTCCCATGTCGGCGAAACCGGCGAGTCCTTGCAGGTGGCTGCACGGGCAGTGTCCAATCCGTGTGTTCAGGAACGCCTCGAACGAGGTGAGATAAACCACCGGCACGCTGACCTTGATCCGGTCGTCGATCGCAGATAGATACAGCGTATTGAGCCCGCCCCCCGAAGCGCCCGTGCAGGCAACACGGAGGGAATCCACAAAAGGAAGGCTTAGCAGATAGTCCAAGGCCCGCATCGAATCCCACACCATGAAGGACATGTTGTTCAATCCGGCGGGGGCCGCCTTCCAGTATTCGTCGTGTCCATTTCCCGGAACCGCCCTCTCGCCTTGGCCGAAAGGATCGTAGGTCATGGCGACGAACCCCAACTTCGCCAGCCCGATACACCGCGCCTGAACCACCGGCTGCGCCTTGCTGTGGGGCCAGTGCCCGACCGGGCACAGAACGGCGGGAACGCGGCTCCCCGGCTCCAAGGGTTGCGGGATATAGAGATTGGCTGTGACGACAAAGCCGGGACGGCTTTCGAACGTGAGCCGTTGGACTTTGTATCCGTCGCGATTCGTCTCACCGAAAAGGTGGGGTCTCAGGGGAGTTCGTTTCGGCCAGGGCCTTAGGCCGAGAGACTTACGGAACTGCTGCCGGAGACGGTCGCGAGCGCGACCCCACTCAGCCCGTGAGCCGGCATATTGCAGCCATCCTCGGTGGGCCGACTGAGAAGAAGAGACGCAACGTTCGAGGAGAATGGCCAGAACTTTCCGACTCTCCGCATGGGGATCCTTCAGCACAAAGTGCTCACGTTCCCGGGCGGAGGGATCGTATTCTTGATCGAGGGTGAGAAGCACCGCGTCGGCGGTCTCGAAACCCTCGCCATGATCGTGAACCACGACATCCACAGTTCCCGCCTGCAGATCAACAGAGCCTGCTCGCTGCCAGGAGAAGCCTCTGCGGTCCCGACGGGTGTGAGTTGCCGGCAGGTCACGTCCCGCCAGGGAGAGGTAGAAGCTGCGGTCCATCCCTTCTCCCTCGTAGCCGCGGGCCCATACTGCGTAACTCCCCGTGATCTCAATCTTCACTGACCCGCGCAACACGGAGGTCGCCACGCCGCGCGCATTGGAGGTCCTGAAGCCGGCGCCGAGGTGGCCGGGAATGTTCGTTTGCGCTCGCCAGGGACCCGCGAACTCCTCTACCTGCAACAGAGTGGCGGCAGGTTGCGTCCTGACTGGTCCTGCCTGAAGGTGGGACACCAGGAACAGTGCAGCCACCCAGGTCAGAGGTATACTCGTTAAGGTTGAAAACAGCACATTGTTGTGAGACAGTTGGACGCCTGCCCCCAGGGCAGGAGTCGAACCCGCCCGCCGTGGAAGGTTCGACTCCTGCCCTGGGGGCAGGCGTCCAACTGTCTCACAACAGGGGATTCTCCTCCTTAACGAGTATATCATGAGGGCACAATCGGGAAGTGGCTGTGAGGTGCAGGGGTTGTTTCGCTGAAAGCTGAATACCATCGGTTACTCCGTCTGCGGGCCTCCGCGGAGGGGATCATACTCGTCTAACGAGGATAGTCTACCCAGGTGACAAGAGTTCCTTCACTCGTTGCCCGAGGTCCTCCCTCACCTCCCGGAACTTGTCGAGAATCTGGTCCTGGGTTCCCTGAGCGTAGTAAGGGTCTTCGATGGACCAGTGAATTCGCTCGACGTTGCCTGGATAGTTTGGGCATTGTTGGCGGGCATTATCGCAGACTGAGACAACGGTGTCGATATCCGAGGGAACTTCGTCAGGGCCTTTGGAGTACTGGTCCGAAATATCGATGCCGATCTCGGTCATTATCTGGACGGCGAGGGGATGCACGCCGATAGGTCGAATCCCCGCGCTATGGATCTCCACTGCCTCCGGCGCGTACTTCCTCCCGGACCCTTCAGCCATCTGGCTCCGGCAGGAATTGCCGGTACACAGAAAGAGAATCTTCTTACGCATGGATGAACACTCCTGTAAACGTGAAGGACGCGTGAAGGCCCGCGCCTCGGGGAGCCGTCGCGCCGGGACCATTCTACGCCAGACCGCCCGCGGAGTCCAGCAACGGAATCGCGGAGTGTGCATTTTCCAAAATGAGGTTTGGCTACTGTAGAGTGAACGGTCGCCGTGCCGTTCCTGTCACGGCAGGAACGAAACGTATCGCCCGGCAGGAACGGCACGGCGACCGTTCACTACCCGTGGCTACGAGGTTGGCGACCTCAGAATAGAAAATGCACACGTGAAAGAGCGAAGGGTGGAAGAGGATATCTTCCTACGGTTGTCGCTCGTAACCCACACCCTCCAGACGCTCGACGGCTTCTTTTGCCGCGTCCTTGATGACCGGACTCTCCTTGCGGTTGAGAAAGCTGGCGACGGCTTTCAAGGGAGGAACGGCCCTGGGGTCTCCCAAGGCGGTCAACCCATCAATGGCCGCGAGCCGGATTGAGGCCTCTGGGGACTGCAAGGAGTTGATGAGAGGATTGAAGGATTCCGGGCTTTTCAACCGTCCCAGACTTTGCAGTATGTCGGCCACCAATTGATGGTTGGCGTCGTGCAGGTGTTCCAGCAGCGGCCCAACCGCAGCCGGATCCCCGATTTGCCCCAGAGCATTGACTGCTGCGGAGCGCACGCGAGGATTGCGGTCGGCGAGGCTGTCGATGGCTGCCTCCATTCCTCCAGCATCGGCGATCCTGCCCACGGCTTCCAGGACCAGAACACGCACACGAGGTTCCGGGTGGTGGATCACCTCCGCGAGGGAACCAACTGACATCGGTCCCAGACCCACCAGAGAATCGCGAGCCGCCTCACCAACGCGAGGCTCCTCGTCGCTGAGCGCATCGACCAGCATTTGCAGGACGCGGTGAGGATCAAATGCAGCCAGGGCCCGGGCGCACTCTTCTCTCCGAATCGGGTCCCCTTCAAGCAAAGCCCAGTGCAGGGGGTCAATCGCAAAGGTTGAGCGCAACTCCGCGAGAAGCCGGGGCGCGTCGTGCTTGCCGCGGAACAGATCCACGAGCAACGGCCCCAGGGAATCGCCGGTCAACTGCTGCAGCGACTCGCAAGCGGCCTCTCGGACCGAAGCTCCTTCATTGTGCATGACAATGATCAACGGCTCGATGGCGCGGTCACTCCCCATCAGTCCCACGGCAACCGCAGCGGCCTCCCGCACGGTTTCCTCATGAGAGGTCAGAAGGCCGATGATCGCCTCCAGCGAGGAGGTTTCGCGCAGCCGCCCCAGGGACATTGCGGCTCGCGCCTGCAAATCGGGATGCTCGTCCGTTAGGAACCGGTGCAGCACCTCGAGGACATCAGAAGCCGGAAAGTACCCAAGAGCGTCGATCAGGGCGCATCGTACCACTTCCTCCGATTCCTCGTGGAGCCGTTCGATCAACGGATCAATGGCGCTCTCCGCTCCGACCTTGGCGAGCAACATGGGGATTCCTGCGCGCGTCACCGTTTGCGGGTGCCGGAGCAGCTCGACCAGCGGCTGGACAACCATATCGCCCAGCCCAACGAGGCAGTCGGCGGCGGTCACAAGCGCATACTGGACATGTGCCCGGAGCAACGGAGGAATCACCCGGTCATCTTTGAGATGAATGACCTGGTCGGCAGCATGTCGGTCACCCTCCAGCGCTTTAGACAGCAAATGCCCGATCTCTCCTTGTCCCATGTTTCTGAGGGTGTCGGCCATCTGCTCGCGCACTGCCGGATCCGCGCTACCCAGCTCCCAGAACAGAGCGTCCTCCTCTCTCTGGGGACGGACGGGCGCGCCAAGCACCGGGCGGAACTTCTTGTCGGCGCCTCCCACCTCGAGATGATGGGACGCCTGAACTCGCGGCAGGATTCTCTCCGCGAGATTCCGCACACCGGCGTGGTCATCGACCAGCAGGGCGGTCAGAGTAGGGGCGAGGCGCTCGTCGATCTCGTGCATCTGCACCAGGCTTTGCAGCGCATCCAGCTTGATCTGGGGATCGGAATCCGTCAAGGCGTTCGTGACTCGTTGCAGGATCCGTTCTTCCATGTATGCTTCCTCCTCACCCGTACACGCTCAAGCTGCTCCTCTCACGACTCGTGGATACGGTCGGAGGGGGGAACTATGAGTCTGGACCCCGGTTTGACTGGGGCAACGGATGTATGCGGCCTCTACCCGTCAGGAACTGTCTTTCCTTCCCTGTCATTCAACGCGAACGTGCCACATTCATCTCTGAACCAAACACGCGTCGGAATCTTCGTCTGAAGTCTCTTGCGAACTCCATCTCTTGGTTCCGGTGCTCGTAGAACTCCGAGTCTTCGCCACGATACTCGTCCTGATACCACGCGACGGTGGTGCGGAGCCAGTCGAGTTGAGGCGTCGAGGTCATGCCGAAGTGTGCTCTTGCCTTCTCGATGTCCATCAAGTAGCTCTGTGGTCGGGAAAAGGAATCGTAAACGAGGCTCTCATAGGGGAACTCCGTTTGCGACTCGACAAGGTCGCGCGGGATGGACACCACGTTGACTTCACGTCCCGCTGCCTGAGCCGTCTCCAACACGAGGCGCCGCTGGGTCATGATCTCTGCCTGACCGAGGTTGTACGGACCGGGTCGAGTTCGATCCGACTCTCCTGCCGCAATCATCGCGTCCGCCACGTCGTGAGAGTACATGTTGCGGAACACGTTGTGGCCGCCGTCCGGGAGGAGGATCTCTCCGCCGTCCAATACACGCTGGATGTACCAGTAGATGCGCAGTGTAGGATCGTCCGGACCCAGGACGGGCGGAACACGGAGGGAGACATAGCTGAAGTCTTTCGTTTCACCAAGCACCTTCTCACCGTGTCGCTTCCCGACGGCGTAGGGATGAAGCCCCTCTGGATAATCCCAGCCGATCGCACACAGGTCGAGGTCCTCCTCTCGTATCGGAACACACTTGTCGAGATCGACTGCCTGAAACAACTCGGCGGGCTGGTGCCGGTTGCGAACCGTTCGATGCTGGGCGTTATGCCCGCCGCCGCCATAGACGGAAACGGTGCTGGTGAAGACATATTTCCCGGCCGTGTTGCGGAAGGTCCGAACCGCGCACTCAACGTCCTCTCTGTTGTAGGCGATGTTGTCGAACACAACGTCGAACTTCTCGCCGCGCAGTTTCCGCTCGAAGCCTTCGTGATCGGTCCGGTCGCCTTCGACGTGGCGGACGTCCTTCCAGAAATCCGGTTTCGATCCGCCGCGTGAATAGATCCACACCTCCTCACCTCGCTCCAGGAGCTTGCGAACGGCGATCTTACCGAAGTAGTTGGTGCCGCCAACAAAGAGCACTTTCAAGTGACAAGGTTCCTTTCGTGGGATTACGTCCTCGCAAGCGGAGGTGACTGTCTCCCAGTACCTTGCTTGCCGGTCCGAAGAGGTTCCCCCCCGAACGAGGCGCCGATTGTGTGGATCGTCACGACCACTTCGCCGGCCGCCACGAGGCAAAGCTGCCCTGCTCCCTGGCGCGTTCGATGACCTTCATCACCTCAATGACACTCTCGAGAGTGACCTCCTGTGGCTTGCCTTTCCGCAGAACTCCCCAGACGTTGTCGTAGTAGTCGCTGGTCTGGCGCCCCAGGGCCGGCACCTCAAGGTCTTCCCACGGGAGGACCTCCGCATTCCCATATTGCCGGGTAGCGGGAGGGCGCTCGTCGACTTCCAGCCGCTTCACTTTTCCAAGGTCGAAACGCCTGATCTTACTGGTCTTGTTGTCGCAGGTAAGGGTTCCGCGCGTCCCGAGCAAAGTCCACGGCGGCTCGGGAAAGGCGCAGGAGGTGGAAATCTCAATGTCCACGACTCGTCCGTTCTCACCGCGGAGCAGGAGCTTTACCTGATCCTCCGTATCTCCCGAATCGGAGACCAGCTTCAGATCGCAGAAGACCTCTTTCACGGGAGATTCCAGCATTTGCATGGTAGCATCCACGAAATGGACTCCGGTATTGTTGAGCACTCCCCCGCCATACTTGCGCAGCGTTTGCCAGTCGTTGCGACGGGCGAAAGTGAGAACCCGGCAGCGAATCTCGAAGACGTTACCAATCGTTTTGTCCTGTATCACGTCCATGAGGTGACGCGTGTAAGGATGGAAGCGATAGTTCTGATGGACTAAAAGTTTCTTCCCTGTTGTCTCTGCCGTTCGCACCATGCGCTTCGCGTCGGCAACCCTGGTAGCCATCGGTTTCTCGACGAGCACGTGCCTCCCCGATTTGAGAGCAGCGATAGTGATAGGAGTGTGGGTCGAGGAGTTTGTCGCCACCACGACCAACTCAGCCTCCGCTGATCGGAGCAAGCTTTCATAGTCCTCATAAGTCTCGCACTGTAACTCCCGCCTCGCTTCCTCCCGGCGGGACCGTTCGCTGTCAGCCACTGCGGTGATCTGGAACTCCGGTCGTCCTCGCATTCGGTGAACGTGAATGTTCCAGCCCGCCCGTCCCAAGCCGACGACGGCTGCTTTGATCGGTTTTACCTTGGCCATGTCGAGTCAATCCTTGCGGTCAGTGTCGTGGAAGCGATTCAGTTTCCTCGTGATAGTCGGTCGATCCCATCAAAGTCAAGGTCGATACCCAAACCCGGCCCGGTCGGAATCAACAACGTGCCGTCCTCCTGCAGCTCGAAGGGATGAGCCACGATCTCCTCAATATAGGGAGACGGGGTGATGTACTCCACCCAGCGAGCCACCGGTATCGCGGCCGCGAGATGCAAATCCGCCGCCAGGCCGATGGCAGTGTTCCAGCCATGGGAAACCATGAGGACGTTGTGGTCATAGGCCATCCACGCGATTCGACGGGCTTCAGACAATCCGCCACACTTCGTGGAGTCGGGCTGGATGATGTCCACTGCTCCTTGCTCGATCCACGGCATGAAGTGCTGGCGGCGTGTGAGAACCTCTCCGGTCGTAATGGGAAGCGGTGCGTGGTCCCGCAACTTCTTGAATCCCTCGAGGTCGTCCGGAGGCAGGGCTTCTTCAAACCAGACCACGTCGTAGTCCTTCAACATGCGCGCCGTCTCCACCGCCCACTTGAAGCCATGCGGCCAGTACTGTTCCGAGCCGCCCGCATCGACCATGATCTCCACTTCGGGGCCTACCGTCTCACGCGCGGTCTTCACCAGCAATTCGTCGTAGGCCCGATTGACGCGCCCGAAACCGTTCCAACCCAACTTCAGCGACTTGAACCCTCGCGAAACCGCCGCCTGCAGTTTCTCCTTCAGGACGGGGGGCTCGTCGAACAGCAGCGATCCATAGGGTTTGATACGGTCCCGGTAGTATCCTCCCAGCAGGCGAGCGATCGGTTGTCCGGTCACCTTTCCCAGCAAATCCCACAGGGCGATGTCGATGCCGCTGATAGCGTGCGTCACGGCCCCACCCCTGCCCTGCCAAAAGGCCATCTGGTGAAGCTTTTCCGAAACCCGCTCCGGTTCGATGGCGCATTCCCCGATAAGCCACGGTCGCAGCAGCCCGAGCGCTCCCTCAACCAGCGACTGGCTGGTATAGCTGCTGCCGTAACCCTTCAGACCTTCGTCGGTCGTGACTTCGATCAGAGTGTGCAAGTTCTCATTAGGGTCTGTGCCCTGGACCCAACCGGTATCGGGAGTCCGGCCCATCAGTGGAATGGTTCGGACCTCTTTGATTCTCACAGCATTCTCTCTTTGTGTAAGGGTACCCGGGCAGGCCCGGTAGCGATCACGCGAGAATATAACCGATTCTTCGCTTCGCGGCAATGCGCAAGATGACTACTCTGGAACGGTTGGGGCCACGGCAAGAGATCTGTTGGAGGGATTGCTGCCGTTGAAGAGGTATCGTGCGGGCGCCACGATCCCATATCCGTTCACAACAGAGAGCACAGGTAAGGAGAACAGGTCAGGTTGGTGGTATCTTGGACCCTTCGGGGTGTGGGGAATTTGAAGGAGGAGGGGGCTCTGGCGCAGGTTGGCGCGGGGCATTGATCGGCTCCAACTGACCGGACTCCACCATCGAATGGAAGGTCTCTACCAAGCTCGGGTCGAAATGGCTTCCCGAACACCTGATCACCTCCTCGACAGCTTGTTCCATCGTGCGGGCCCGTGAGTATGGGCGATCCGAAGTCATGGCATCCAGGGCATCGGCGATGGCGAAGATCCGCGCTCCGATGGGAATGCTGGAGCCGGAAATCCCATCCGGATAACCTTTGCCATCGAACCGCTCGTGGTGGGACCGCACGATACAGGTCGCTCCCTTGAGGAACCGGATACGGCTCAGCATGTTGTACCCGATCTCGGCGTGAGTCTTCATGCAGATCCATTCGGAAGGGCTGAGTTTGCCGGGCTTGAAGAGGATCCCGTCCGGTACTCCGATCTTGCCCACGTCATGCAGGATGGCCCCCTGCTCAATGGACCTCAATTCGTCCTCGGGTAAGTGCATCGCACCAGCGATCTGCATGGTGTACTGGACCACCCGCAGGGCGTGCTCCTGAGTTTCTGGATCGCGAGTATCCAGAGCCGAACCGAGGGCCTGGATGGTCTCTTGGTACATCCCCGACAACTCCCTGGTACGGCGGTGGACCTTCATCTCCAGAAGCTTGCGCTGCTGACGGTCTTTCAGAAGTTCTCTGCGTTTGAGTGCGGCTCGCTTGAGGGTTCCCGTCAAACACATCGAGTCGACAGGCTTTGGCAGGTAGTCCGACGCGCCGGACCGGAAGCAGTCAATGGACTCTTCCATGCATGCGCGGTTGCTGACAATGATCACGACCGTAGGCGGGCTGACGGCCCGCAAACGCTCCACTACGGCGGCCGGTCCGGTTAAGACAGAGGAGGCGTCCACGATCGCGACGGCGAAGTCTTCCTTCTCAGCTTTCCTGGCAGCGTCATTCTCATCACAGGCATACTCGTGGGGATAGGCAAGAGAGCACAGAAAGCCGCCCAGGATGAGCCGATCTTCCTTGCACTTATCCAAGATCAGAATTCGTTCATCAACCATTGAAAATACCAACACCCTTTGCCCACAGACCCAACGGTTCGTACATCATATCACAGATCACCTGTCCCTTCTTTTGCCACAAGTTTGACGCAAAGCTCCAACGACACAGAAATACCATCCTGGCGGCCCTCCTCCCCTGCTGTGAGGCATTCTGGTATAATCGCACCGCAGCCATGCACCTTACCGAAACGGAGTGTACCTCATTAATGGTGGAAATGGAGACAATCGTCTCGCTTTGCAAACGACGGGGGTTTATCTTCCCAAGCTCAGAGATATACGGAGGGTTCAACAGTTGTTGGGACTACGGCCCGCTCGGCGTGGAGTTGAAGAACAACGTGAAGCGCGCCTGGTGGAAGGCCGTCGTTCAGATGCGCGACGACATGGTGGGGCTGGATGGCAGCATCCTGATGCACCCGAAAGTGTGGGAGGCTTCAGGGCATGTGGCAAACTTCAGCGATCCAATGGTGGATTGTCGAGCCTGCAAGCTGCGGTTCCGCGCCGACCAGGTTGATCCGAACGAAAAATGCGTGGAGACGAAAGGCCCGCACGACCTCACCGAGTCCCGCCAGTTCAACATGATGTTCAGGACTCACGTCGGCCCCGTCGAAGACGGCGCGGCAGTGGCCTACTTGCGACCAGAGACGGCCCAGGCGATCTTTGTGAACTTCTCCAATGTACAGAATACCATGCGGAAGAAGCTGCCCTTTGGAGTCGCGCAGATCGGGAAAGCATTTCGCAACGAGATCACGCCCGGGAACTTTACTTTTCGTACGCGAGAGTTTGAACAGATGGAGATCGAATTCTTCGTCAAGCCGGGAACGGATGATGAGTGGCATCAGCAGTGGATTGACGCGCGGAGGCAGTGGTATCTCGATCTGGGAATGAAGAAAGAGAACCTGCAGCTCCGCGAGCACGAGCAGGACGAGCTGGCCCACTACGCCCGCCGATGTGTGGATATCGAATACAGCTTCCCAATTGGCTGGTCGGAGCTGGAGGGCATCGCCAACCGTACCGACTTTGACCTGAAGCAACACACGGAGTTCAGCGGCAAAGACCTGACATGGTTCGACCCGGAGACGAACGAACACGTGATGCCATGCGTGATCGAACCCTCCGCTGGCGCCGACCGCGCCACTCTGGCCTTTCTGGTCGATGCCTATGACGAGGAAGTGGTCCGAGACCGACAACGAGTCGTTCTTCGGCTGCACAAAGACCTCGCCCCCAATAAGGTGGCCGTGCTGCCCTTGCTGCGCAATCGTCCGGAGATCGTCGATCTGGCCCGCAAAATCGCTGGGGACCTGCGCCCCTCCATGGCGTGCATGTATGACGACACCGCGTCAATCGGGAAACTCTACCGGAGGCAGGATGAGATTGGAACTCTCTATTGCGTGACCGTTGATGTTGATTCTTTGACCGACCATGCGGTCACGATCCGCGAGCGGGACAGCATGGAGCAGGTGCGAGTGCCGGTGGAGGCGGTCGTGAGGACACTGAAGGAGAAGATTCTGGGATGAATCGCTCCGACGCCTTAGAGCTTCTCCATGAATACACGCACTCCGACTCTCTGCGCAAGCACGCCTATGGCGTCGAGGCGTCCATGCGGTGGTATGCCCGACATCTCGGTGAGGAGGAAGAGAAGTGGGCAATCGTTGGATTGCTTCACGATTTCGACTACGAGCAGAACCCCGACCCCGCGCATCATCCGGAAGACGGCGCGAGAATCCTGCGGGAGAAAGGCTACCCCGAAGACATCACCTACTGCATTCTGACTCACGCTGAATACCTGAACCTCGAACGCAAGAGCCTGATGGATAAGACTCTGTTTGCGGTGGACGAACTGGTCGGTCTGCTCACTGCGTGCGCTCTGGTGCGTCCGAACAAGAGCATCATGGACATGGAAGTGTCGTCGGTCAAGAAGAAGATGAAAACCAAAGGCTTCGCCGCGGCAGTCCGGCGAGAGGACATCATTGCCGGAGCGGAGAGTCTCAGCCTTCCGCTGGAGGAACACATCACCAACGTGATTGCGGCGATGCAGGAAGTCGCCCCGGTCCTCGGATTGGACGGGGCTCTCTGATTGACAGGCTTTTCGGCGAACCGTCGAATTCAGGTGGTGAGTCGGCAGGTTTAGCGATAGCCTCCCTGTTCCTGATTCCACCTCAGCCAACCGTCTCTTTCGATCCATTGCCTGTCGAAAAGCCTGGGCTTGAGGATCCCTCTTCCCTTGGCCGCGAGCCGCGGGACTGCCATGTCTCCCGGTTGAGCCTCCATCGTCGGGTTCTTCTTCATCCAGCGGGCAACACACCTGTCCTTCTGCACCTCGGTGATCGCAATCATTCCCGCCATCTTGTTGCCCATCGGTCGATTCGTGGAAGGGTCCATCCAGCGGGCACCTTGCTTGATCAACATGCGGGTCTCGCCAACCTTGATACCCCGGTCTGCGCCTCCTTTGAGGGTGATTCTGTCCCGATCCACCTGGAGGACGGGCAGGACCTGTGGCATGGATCGCGCGATTGTCTCCGCCAGCCTCTCAACAGTTGATTGAAAGGCCGCTTTGTTCCCACGTTTTTCCGGCGAAAGGCGAATTCGCCGGGAGAGCAGGTTGGCCCCCGAGTCGCTGAGAACGCACTGAACACCAAGAAACAAATCACCCCGTCCCTGCCGACTGGCCTCCGGCCCTTGGCGGGTCGACGGTGAAGGCTTTCCTCCACCTCGACGAGGGTCGGGTTTGCCGCCGAAGCCGAAAGCGTTGGGGGAAGAGCCGCGGCTCTTCCGGCCCTCACTGGCAGCAATGCCGGTATCCCTCCCGCGCGCGGAAGAATCGTCCGCCCCCTCGGAAAGCTTCCGGGGTAGCTGGTTGTCCTTTATCCCTCCAAGGATAACCGCATCCCAACCCGCTTGCCGGGCCAGTGCGGCAAAAGCGTGGGAGTGGAAGTAATCCCGGGTCGGTGCCTTGAGGGCTTCGAGCCTTTTCCGCGCCTCAGGAGGGGGGACAACCTTGAAGCGTCCGCGAGCCGACTTCTCCAGGCTACGGGCGAAGTAAGAGGCCAGGATCTCACCTGCGTTGGAACCGAGGCCCGGATACCGGGCTGGTTGCAGCGCGATCCGGAAAGGTAGAACAGCCACTGTCTCAATGGATCGGTTGAGGCGCCTCTCCAACATGCGAGAGTTCCCCACGGTGATGCTCTCATTGGGTCCGACGTTGAGTGAGTAAGGAGTGGTTTCAGGAGTGGCCACCTTCTCGCCCTCCTCTTCGCGGGCGGACATCTCCTCGGCGAGATCCGTGACGACCACCTCGCCCTCAAGGACGCCGATGTGGGTCCCCTGCTCCTCCATCCCCCCTTCCTCTTCAGACATACCCTCGTTGGCGACTCCGTCCACATCCACAAAGAACTCGGTCCCCCGGACCGCCGCCACTGCCGACGGAGTAGACACCTCGAATTTCGAAGTTGGGGTGACGACCTTCTTAATGCTCGACCAGACTCGTCCCAGCCAGACCTGCAATCCGACGACTCCTCCGCTCTTTTCTTCGAAATCCACCTGGCTGTTTTCTTCGACCCGCAAAATGCCGCCGATAGTCATCGTGATCTCCATACGGCAATTGTCACCCGTGACCGCCCTGTCGCCGCAGTAGACCGTCATGCCGTTCGAGACGCTCAGCCACGGCCCGCTGGCGCCGCGCTGGACTTTGGCCGATCCGGTGAGCTTCGACACCTTACCAAAGGTGCTTGCAGCCCAACAGGTCTGGTGCCCGACATGCGCGCTTATGAGGAGCGTCGAAAGCAGGAGAACTCTCCGGAAGTCTCCAGACCTCCAAGGTGCGATTCGTTTCCAGTTGGGTGTATTGCTACTACAGTTACTGGGCATCAAGATTGCCTCCTTTGAGACCGCAAGGTAGTATTTTCATCGCATCATGCCACAAGAGACGCCTGCGAATGAGGCGGAGTTCACAGCGCAGCCGATCCCGCTTCCTTCACATGGCCGGCTGCGGGACCTCGGAGCGCTGTCTGGCGCCCGTGCGTGTGGTTCCCTCGGACTTGACTTCCGGCAGGGCGGGCATTCTGCTGATGGCGATAAGCTCCTTTTGGGTAAGGTTGCTTCGGTGAAGGCGGCCATCGACGTAGGCCGTCGGAACCGCTTTGACACCGAGGAAAGCCGCGGTGCTGGTATCGCGCACCACCCGGTCTCGCACGGCGCTTTTCTTCATGTCTTTCCTGAAACGGTCGAGATCAAGTCCGAGTTCCCGAGCATAGGACTCGAGCTCCTCCTGGCTGAACTTCGGTCGATTCTTGAAAAGCAGGTCTGCCATCTCGAAGAACCTGCCCTGGACAGCGGCCGCCTCTGCGGCGAGGGAGGCCTCCCAACTGCGCTTGTGCATGCGCAAAGGCTGGTGACGGTACACCCACCGCACGTTGTGGGGCGCCTCACGCATAAACCGGCGTACGGTCTTATACTGGACCTCGCAATTCGGGCAACCGAAATCCGAGAACTCCACGATGGTGTGGCGGGCTTTGGGATCGCCCAGGGCATGGCTCCCGGAGGCGATGAGTTGCGATAGGGAAACGGTTCCCTGTGCCGGCTGCACTTTCGACTTCAGCACCACCACGCCCCGATAGGAGGTGAAGGCTGACACGGTCAGGAGGACCATGATGAACTTGCGGTCGCGCAAGTAGCCGGTCAGGGCCGGGTTTCGTTCAACTTCGTCCCGCTTCCGAACCTGCGTCATCACCGGAACGAGCAACAGGCAAAGTCCAGCAGAGACAAGGCACCAGAGACAGTAGGAGTACAGGACAAAGGCTTCGACGTAGGTGAGTCCGAGGGATATGACCGCGGCGGCCCAGGTCAGACCGAGGGAGAAAGAAACCAGCCGGGAGTTGCGGCCAACCACCCACTCCCACAGGATGAGAACGGTCAACGTGAGGTAGTAAACACACCCGAACATCGCCGTGGGAATCGAACCGACCTGGGCGTACGCGCTTTGCTGGACTTCGTCGCATCCGCTTCCCGAGCAAACCGCCGTGAGTCCGAGCCAGTGCGCAAGAGCGAGATAGCCGCTCACAAGGAGTCCGGCAAGGCTCAGGAGAAGTGCAACTTTCCGTATCATCTTCCCTCCGGCCTCCGCGCAAGGACTCAAGGCGTCTCCTTGGCGAAAAGCGCTCGAACCTGGTCTGCCATCTCGGCTTTCCGGTCCTTCTTCTGTCGCAGAGAGTCCAGATCGGCCAAGTCAACGTAGATCTTGTGAACTCCCTCAAGATCGACCCCGTTGATGTTCAGCACCAGCCAGCCCTTCTCGGAGGTGTCGCCTTTGTGAGATTGTGTGAATTCAATCCGGTCTTTGGGAAAGTCCATGATTGTCCCCAAGGTTGCAACTTTGACTGGCAGTTTACACGAAAAGCCCAATTCCCTCAACTATACTCATTAAGCAGGAGAATCCCCTGTTGTGAGACAGTTGCACTGTCGAACCCGGCCGTCGGATTAGGTTCGACAGTGCAACTGTCTCACAACAGAATAGGTGGGTTTGCGAATTTAACGAGCATAACCGGGAACAAGCCATTGTCGAGCTTATCAGGCCGATGCTATAATACGACCCGCATTGAAGATAGCGAACGTGCCCATTGCCCCCGAGCGTCGCGGGGGCAATGGCAATCTCAAGGTGAGGCATGGAAACGATCTGAGTTTGCCGAGCGAAGGAGCGAGCATGGATTCGGTTGATCAAACTGCAAAAACGGTAGACGAGGCCGTAGCGTTGGCCTTGGAGAAGTTGGACACGACTCGCAATGGGGTCGAGGTCGCGATATTGGAGGTCACGAGGAAAAGCGGACTCCTGGGATTCCTGGGACAGCCCTCGGCGACGGTGAGAGTGACCCGCAAGAGGCAGCCCCCCGCAGAACCTCCGGCTGCCGCAGCCGTTGCTGTGGAATCTTCCCAGCCGACGGAGGAGCCCCAACCGACGGTCGAGGAATGGGCCCCTGCGTCAGCGGATTCTGACTACGCTCCGATTACCGAAGGGGAGGTGGCGTCGGAGGGCGAGACCGATCAGATAACCGAAGGCCCCGGTCAGGAAGCCTCTGAGTTGGCGGAACAAGCGCGGTCCCTGGTTCAAGAAATTGTTGTGAAGATGGACCT
>JACQGJ010000138.1 GCA_016199605.1 Armatimonadota bacterium
CGCATCGGCGACCTCGCAGCTTTCCAGAAGTTTCTGAGGCTCTGTGCCGGACGATCCGCACAACTCCTGAACCTGAGTTCCCTGGCAAACGACTGCGGGATCAGCCATACCACCGCCAAGAGTTGGTTGTCGGTTCTGGAAGCCAGTTGCCTCGTATTCCTGCTGCAACCGCATCATGAGAACTTCTCGAAGCGCCTCATCAAAAGCCCAAAGCTGTATTTCCTGGATTCTGGTCTCATGTGCTATCTGCTGCGGATCAGAGATGAAGATCATCTGCTGACCCACCCTTTGCGCGGGGAGGTTTTTGAGACGTTCGTCGTGTCCGAGATCGTCAAGTCCTTCGTCCACGCCGGTGAGGAACCGCCGCTCTATTTCTGGCGCGACCACACGGGACACGAGGTCGATGTGATT
Source organism: Armatimonadota bacterium (assembly GCA_016199605.1). GTDB lineage: Bacteria > Armatimonadota > Abditibacteriia > CG2-30-59-28 > CG2-30-59-28 > JACQGJ01. The sequence goes on from JACQGJ010000138.1 coordinate 412, forward strand.
CTGGACCTGGGGACGAAGCTGATTCCCGTCGAGATCAAGTCCGGGAAGACTTTCCGCGCCAGCTTCCTGGACGGTCTTAAGTTCTACACTTCCATCGCCGGCAAGACTGCCAGCGGTGGGGTACTTGTCTATGGCGGCGACCAGGCTTACGAGCGGGAGGGTTTTCGCGTGAAACCGTGGTGGCAGTGTTCATGAGCACCCCTTAACCAGGAAGGATGATGGTTTGAATAGACAATTCCTCGTATCTATCGTGGCCCTTGGGGTTTGTCTGGGTGGAGTGAATGCCAGGTCTGCTCCGGAGATTGAAGTCAAGAGGATTGCACGGCCCCCTGCTATCGACGGTCGCCTCGACGATCTCTGCTGGCAAACTGTCCCGCAGATTACGGAGTTCCGTTGCGTTGACAGGAACGGCGCGTTTCCGAGCCAGCGCACCGAGGCATGGATCGCCTGCGGTGAGGATGCTCTCTTTGTCGCTGTCCGTTGCCATGACGACCATATCGAACAGGTGCAAGCGGTGGAGACCGGGTTGGACGGTCGGGTGTGGAGAGATGATTGCATCGAAGTATTCCTCATGCCAGGTATGCCCTACTACTACCATTTCGGCGCGAACCTGCTGGGCACTCGATACGACGCCCGGCACGATGTCACCGGCAAGGACAAAGCCCCGCCGGAGAGTTGGCACGCGGACTGGAGGGCTGCCGCGCAGCGGGGCAAAGATCAATGGACGATGGAAATCTCCATTCCGTTTGCCTGTCTGCAACTGGGCGCCGCGCGGCTTGCCGCTCCCTTCGGATTCAACCTTGGACGGGAGCAACGCCGACTCACCGAGTTCTCCTGCTGGCCCGCCTCCGGGTTCAACAAGCACGAGGAGTTCGCTGTTCTGAAGAACCTCGTGCTGGAGGAGCAACGCTACGGCATCGTCGTTGAGGAGGCCGCTTGGGGGAACAGGGTCGCTGGACCTAACGAGTTCACGGCGACAGTCGTCGAGGAGGCCGCCTCGGCGCAGGACATCACCTTGCGGGCGACGGTGAAGCCTTTACCCGAGGGCGAAGGCAAGGTCTATGGAAGCCGGGGGCTGTCTGCCGCGAAGACGAGATGGAGTATTGTCTACCAGGCGCCGATGACGGGCGGAGTGGTGCAAGTGGTGGTCGAGGCGCTGGATGAGCGGGGTCGGGCGCGGTTTGCCGCCTGCAATGCGTTTCGCGTTCCCCCTCCGGTGGAGGCGTCCCTTGACTTGCCGCTGTTGTTTATCTCCGACGGGAAAGTGCGGTTAACCGGTCGCGTCGCCGTGCCTGCCAGCGTTCTCCGGAAGGCGAAGCTTGAGGTGGCTCTCTTGTCCGGGGACAAGGTTCTGTTCCAGTCTCCGGTTCCTATCGGAGGGGACGGGAGATTCAGGGTAGAGCTTCCCATCGGAAACGTCCAACCCGGCGATTATTGCGTGGAGGCGCGCTTGACGGTTGCGGAGATGACCGCGCAACCCGTGGTCACTCGTTTCCCATTTCGTGTCCTGCGGGGACCGATGGATTAGAGCCACCTGCCCTCATACGTCTGCCAAAGGAGCCGAGCGTTTCTTCTTTCGGCGAAAGCCCGTGGATTCTGCGGAGGTTACTGATATGCACTGGATGGAAGACCGCGCCGAGGAGTTCGCGGACATACTAACGAACGTCGCGGGGGATGAGAACAAAGTCATCCGGACGATGATCCACTTCGGCGAACGGCGACCGCTGAAGGACTCGGATCTCGCTGACTGGATCCCGTGTTTACCGTCTGTGGAGACCAAAGCAGGATTCTACTGCTATGAGGACGCGGGAATGACTACCGGCGCCTTTCTTGCCTCTCAGAGCCTCCGGTTCAGGGTCACCGGAGATCCGGGGGCGAAGCAGAATGCCGACAACGCCTTTCAGGGCATTCGATGGATCTACGATCTGGGCAAACCGAAGACGGAGGGGTACTATCCGAAGCCTTACGACAAGAAGATCAGCGATCAGATAAGCAGAGACCAGTATATCTACACGATGAACGGTCTGGTGGAGTACTACTCCATCGCCGACGAGAAGGCCCAGTCGCAGATCCGTCGGATGCTGGCCAAGATGGCGGAGTACTGGATAAGCATCGACTACACACAGAGCTACTTTGGATTGCCGCCGTCGAGCCATCTCGCCGATTTCATGGGGTCGCTTTTCCTGGGGATCATGCATATTCCATACGGACCTACGGGTGACATGAAGTTCCTGAAGGAGTACGAGCGCCTTTTCCACGAGGAGAACCTCGGCAAACGAATGCCTGAGACTCTAAGGACGAAGTTCCTCAGCGAAGAGCTGTATGATGGAGCAACCTACTACCGTCAAAACGAGAACCCCATCATGATGAAATGCCTGGCGATCGATCGCCTGTGGGACACGGATCCTGGGCATCGAGACCTCTGGGCGGCATCGCTCAAGCAGTTCTGGGACGATGAGATGATCATGACGCTTGACCGGGACGACGCTCTCAACTATGAGATCATGGGACTCGATGTCAAGACGAACATGCCCTTTTTGACCAAGCCTGGGGTGATCCCGGAGATCGAGAACCCGTTGAAGATCTCCTCCCTGAACTGGGGAGGACTGCGCAAAACGGCGGGCAGCAGCCAGTCCGCCTACTCATGCACCGTAACCGGGTCACGTCTCGGCAACCAGGAGGCGGCGGACACGGCGAGGCTCATCCTGGGCCGTATGGACTACGGCAAGTTCCGAGGCTATACGGTTCCTGACGACAGCCATCTCCCGCCGGGCCATGCCTGGATGACAAACGTGCTGTACTGTTTCTACCTGTCGTCGTGGCTCCTGGCCTACTGGCTGGGACGAGAACGAGACCTGTGGTAGGGCGGTACAGGAGCGGATAGGTGCGGAGTTGCGCGAGGCGTTGGTGATCTCTGGGCGGTGACGGTTCCGTAGGCCTCCCGCGCGTCCGGATCAGTCGTAGGTTCCCAGTTCCTTCGCCACCTGGAGAATGCGCCGGTAGTTGTCGAGGCTCACGCTGTCCGGTATGGAGTGGTCTTCGTGGAAGACGTAACCTCCGTTCTCTTTGAGGACCGGGAGTAGACGGCGGATCTCCGCTTCGATCCGGTCAATGTCATCCCACAACATGGCGTTCAGCCCGCCATCGAGAACCAGCTTGTCGCCGTAGGTCTCCTTGAGGTAAATCGGGTCCATGCCGGCTTTCACCTCCAGCGGGTTGAGGGCGTCCAATCCCATGTCCACCAACTCCGGCATGAGGGCGTTGACATTACCACAGGAATGGAGATGGGCCACGATGCCCTTCTCGTGCGCCCAGTTGATGGCGCGCTGCTGCACCGGCTTGAGCAGCTCGCGGTAGGTGGCGACGGAGAAGAACGTTCCGTTACGGTAGCCCATGTCGTCACACCAACCAATCGCGTCGAAGGTGTATCCCTCGTCCCAGATCATCTGAAGCACTTGCAGGCTACAGTCTAACTCGGTTGTGAAGAGGTCCCTCACCAGCTCGGGATCGTCAATCATCCAGGTCAGCAGTTGCTCGGTTCCGACGATGCGGGCGTGAGACACGTCAAAGCCAAACCAGAGTCCGCCGACAATCCAGCAGCCCTTCTCGCGCCAGGTTCGGTAGTTCGCCTGGAGGTGGTCCCAGTTGACGCGATCCCGTCCGATGGTCATACGCTCCTTCGCCTTCTCCCAGGAGTCGCGATCAACGATGGTTCGCGCCAGCCAGTGCGGTGTGGAGGCCACGTGCTTCCAGTTCTTCGAGGTCGTGCCCCAGGCGTCGAAGGTGATGAGGTAGTCGTCTGTCTCCTCGACAACCTGGGACTCGTAGCGAGGGCTGATATCGCCGCCAACGCCGGCGACGCGGTCCAAACCGAAGTACTCGATGTAGTCGGCGTCTTCCGGCATCCCCTCCCGTCGCCACCGCTCCAGAGTCGTCCCCCAGGGACCGCCCAGCATCGGGACGCGATCCGCCTCCTTGTGTTGATACATGCGTCTGAAGCGTTCGTGGGTCGTCATCTCAGTCATGTTCGCAGCTCCGTCATCATAATATTATGCTCATCCTGTCTCTCAACCCGGAAGTCATGGTCGCGTCGGGAGACAGCCGCTATTCTATCACAGCACAGCGTTGATTTGTGGCAGAAGGAGATTCGCTCAAAGTGCGGGTTCACATCGTTGAGGTGCCGTCTTGCGGCAAGCAGCGGGGAGCGATGATACAGGACTGAGGAATCATATCGCGGGGTTACATCTGTTTGAGCGACAAACAACGCTCTGACTGCCATGGTGGGGACGGTGGTATCGCATCGGGGAAATGATGCTTAACGCCCAGACTAAGTTGGCGGGGCCGCCTCCAAGAACGTCGAAGCGCGGAAAATCAAGATGGCGGCTCCGGTCAACTTCAGCCGTTGGGTAGCTGCCCCTTCAGGTGATCGAGATACCAAGCCAGGAACTCGTCGAACGACGAAGCGAGTTCGGAGACCTCAACAAAGTCGTGGTCAAAGAATACTACCGGAGCATCTTCCGAAGACTCCGCCTGCCGACGGAAACCTATCATGTTTCCCATGCAGTCGGTAGCGATCCCGATGACATCGTCGGGCATTCCCGCAGACCAGTAGCCTTTCGTTCCCGCAACGGCCTCCTTCGGATTGAGGAAGTTTTGGATGTCGGTGTGGTCGATGTTGTTGTCGGAGATTTCCTCAAGGATTGCCGGAGTGTAAACCGTCCCATAACGAGTCATGAACTCCCGGAAAGCAACCGGCAGTTTGCTTTTTAGCTCCACCTCTACGGCGTCAAGCTCCTGGGCATTAGTGGGTGCCGGTCGCTCACCAAAATGAAACCGAGTCACGAAATCCTCATGAATGGCAGCACGCGATCTCATAGCAGCTAACAGTGTCTTCTGTACGGATTGTATCTTGGCGGCATTCTATCACTTGCCTGAACGCGAGTCAAAACCTGAAACGGCAAGCACGGTTGACGATACGGCGTCCACTGCTGAAGGCGTTGGTGACGGATCGCAAGCGCCTCGGTATCACTATGCGACAACCAGGGTATTGACCTGCATAAGTTGTGAAGGACTTCCACGAGCATCTCGAAAGGGTCGCTCACCTCTCAGAGAAGCACGCTCCCTACTATGTCGGTTGGGTGCGGCAGGCGTATGAAGCGGAGGGGTGTCCTCTTCATGAGCCCTTGTCAGCAGAAGCAGAACGGCAGGCATTGGCGAACCCGCAGCAACATCGCGAGGACTGGCAGGACAAACAGGCTCTCCACGCTCTCCGGCTGTATCGCTGCTTCCTGAGCCCACAGGGAACGCGGGACAAGTCGCAGCGGGGCAAGGTGGATCATGAGGCGTGGCGCGAGATGGACGAGAAGGCGCGCCCCGCCAAGGGCACGCAAGAAACCCAGCATTTGCCAGTAGTCACCATATTCATGGTTGTCTGAATCGTACGCCTTCCCAGCTCTTGAGTACTTCGCACGTTCCCCGTGCAGGAGAGCGTCGAGGTCAGTTCGCTCAACGGTAATAAAGGGAGTGCGCATCTTCTTCGCCGTCCGCGCTCCAAGCGATTCAGAGATTCGCTTGCCCCACTGCAAATGGTAGCGGTCTATCTTGGAGAGTGGAATACCCCATAGCTCGGCCAAGAGTTCCGGATTCCCCCTCGATTGTTCCAGGTATTCTGGATCCTTCCCCCAATACTGGGGAAAAGAGCTGTACCAACACACGTCTTCGTAGCCTTTCATCAACGAGTAATCCCAATGGCTACTCTCCTGGACG
>JACQGJ010000136.1 GCA_016199605.1 Armatimonadota bacterium
GGTCAAGGCGCAGGAACTCGTCAAGGCGGCGATCGCTTTCACCGAACCTCGACGAGGCATCTTCGACGAGCTTCACGGCAACTTCAACTACCACGGTTCCGTTCCCTTCATGACCGCCTACCTGGCCTACGGTCTGATCCGGTATCATCAACTGACCCGCGACGAAGAGTCCCTCCGTTTGCTGTGCAAACTCGGTGACGGAGTCCTGGCAGAATGCCAGACCACTCCCGGACGTTTCCGCTACAGCCCCTATCCCGAGTGCAACCTGATCGGCCTTGCCGCCTCCACGTGCGGCTGGTCGGTGAACCTCGGCGGCCTGTTTGGGTACCTCCATCTCCAGACCGGGGATGAGGTCTACCGACGGGGAATGCTGGACTGCTTCGACGCCGTCCTCGAGCATCCCGAAGAGGCCTCGCTCGACATGGTGGAACTGCAGGGATGGTTGTTGCGAGGAGTTGTCGGTGGACTCTGAAGGGAGAGGCGAAGTAGTGAGTCTCAGGGGCCGGCGTTGCCAGCGTCGATTTCAGACGCCACTGTCGCGGCGCATCAGCATCCGAACTCAGTGAGTTCGGATGTTTGAGAGATCCGGTGTCCGATGCTGGATTCACAGAAAAGATTTCTAGGTTACGGGCGTGTTTGGGCGTCTAATGGATATGGAAGGGATGAAAGCGGACGGAAGCAATGGAAACCGTGGTCTTCCTGTGGACAATTCGGAACAGCAAGGCGACCGCATTCAGCCCGAAGGAGCAAATCATGGATGAGGAGACTCTGCATTACATCAATGCCATCAAAGAGGAATTGGCTGAACTGAAGGACTTGCTCAAGCTGAACAACCTTACACAAAATCGTGCTCCGTCGCGAGGAAGAAAGATTCGACGAACGGCGATACTGATTTTGGCTGTTGTTCTCTTTGCGTTGACAAAACCATGGGAGCCGTTCGTTTGTATGTGGTTGCAGCCGATTCTCGATTACAACGCCTTGCATCCCTACATCCAGGGCGACACCGCATCGACATTGTTGGGGCGATTTGGCGGAAAGACGGGCATGGAGATTCTATTGAGGAACGCATGGACTTGCCCAGAGGGCGTTGTTTACGGAGCAATCATAGAAGCCATAGCGAAGCGGAAGGACATGGACGCAGTTGAGGGGTTGATGGCTATTGCAGTCGATTCCGGGGTCTCCCCTGAGCGGAGCGCGTCGACGCGGTATTCCTTGAAGGAGCTTGTGGATGGACTTCCACCGGACCCGGCGGTCCTCCGCTGGTATCCAGAAAAGGCCTTTTTCGGAAAAACGCCTTATGGTATTACACCCCAGCGCCACCAGGAAGTCGGAAAGGAATGGAAAGCGTGGTGGCAGTAGAATCAGGCCCCTCTTCGCTACTCACAGGCTAAGGGGAAATTCGTCGTGTCTGATCAGTAAAGGACTGGAGCTGTGTGCGTGTGAAAGGTTGTAGGGATTTGACTCCGTGCATTCCCTTCTTACGCCTTCCTCTCACACGGGGCTCACGGGAAACGAAACATGGAGGGCACGGAGTCACCTCCCTACTTGCTGAGGGGCCCTCCGCACCCGGACAATCACGCCGCCGTATGAGCAAACGCCTCGGGCGCAGCCGCTCGGTGGGGATTTGTATCCCCGGCGGTCGTCATAAATTCCTACGGATGAATCGATTACCTTTGAGGACCGGGAGCACACCGATGGTTGAGCTGTGTTGAAAACGATGCTGATCTTGTCGATGGGATCTATGACAGTTGTCCAAGCGCATGCGCTTGCTGCCCCGAAGATTACCCCAGGATCGACCCGCGGTCGTGGCGAGTTTCTCTTCTTCCACTATAGCCTCGTTACCGACCCGCAGGTAAAGGAGGGGCAGTTCCACCGGCTGAAGGAATTTCGGTTGCTGCTGACGAACGGGTACGAGACTTTCAGCCCAAAAGAAGTCGCGGATCTGCATCGCGCGGGATGCAAGCTGTTCTTCTATTTCTGGTTCAACGGTTTCTATGAGTGGGAGGCGCGGCAGCCGATGCCTGACGGCGACTGGCGGCGCGAAATCCTGGAGAGGCACCGCCACTGGCTCCTCAATCCCGAGAGACCGGAACAAGGAAACGGCGCGGTCAAGCCAGCGTACTTCTATGACTTCACACAAGCGCCCCTGCGGCAGTTCCTCGCCCAAGTGATCGCCGAGCATCGACGCCGCGTCGAATACGATGGAGTCTTCCTCGACTATGCGGGCAGCTATGCCGTACCGGAGGCCGCGCTGGAGATGCACCGTCAGAAACACCCGGAGACCCCTTACGACTCGGCAGGAGGGCTGTTCCTGAAAACGCTCAAAGAGTCGATCCCTGAATTGTTGATCTTCACGAACCAGGCCTATCGCGCCGCCGAGTACCTGCTCCCCTTCACCGACGTGGACCTCGCCGAGAGCCTTGCTACGAGCCACCTCTGGGGGACGGAGATTTCCATAATGAGCGAGACGAGGGAGAAGGTTCAAACACAGGAGACCTACTACCGACCGTGGACGGGTTCTCACGGGATCAAGGCCTACTACAGCGAGATCTTGGACAAGGTTGGACGCTACAACCCCAGCGTTCACTTCGTGACGATCAACTACGTCAGAGCGACATGGAAACCCACGCTGAAAGGCGACGGGCAAGTGTCTCAAGCAAATGGTTCTTCCGCAACCTACCGCCGGAGTCCAGACAGAGCAGCCATCTATTACGGTTACGCAGCCGCCAGACTTTTTGGGTTGGATAGTTACAGTTCGGACTGGTATGATGTGGGGTGTTTCGACGATGAAGTCTTCCTGGTAAATCTCGGCGGCCCGAAAGGCAAGGGGCCGAAAGAGCGCGAGGGCCTCGTGGTCCGTTACTTCGACAACGGTTTCGTGGCGCTGACGACGACGGCGCGGGGTGGAGTCTTCGACGTGTCGTCGCACTACATCCCGGCCAACCTCAGAGGTCTCTGGGATGTGTATGAGCGACGCTCCCTGCCGGGCTTCCCGAAGCGGCGCACTATCAGAGTCAGACCAATGCTCTATCCGGGTCCGGGATCGACTTACCCAAGTGGGCGGGTCTATGTTTACGTGAGATGAGGCTGTCAGCCAACCTCAATGGAAATCCCACCGCGAAGACGCAAAAGGCGCTAAGTACACGGTATCGCAAGTCCCTTCCGGGATTGTCATTGCGAACGGAGTGGTCCTGCCCCTTGGGCAGGCGCAATCCCCCGCGCATAGAGCACTTCTACGA
>JACQGJ010000144.1 GCA_016199605.1 Armatimonadota bacterium
GGTCACCTCGCCGCGATGACCATGCTGCGGCACGGGGTGGGTCGGGAGGCGTTCCGGATCTTCTGGCGCGATTGCCACGAGTTCGTCCGTGACATCTGGCATGGACGACTCGTGCGCCGCGCGACCAACCTGGTGTCCCATCGCTTCTCCCTGGGACCCGTGGTGGCGCTCGCCAAGGTAGAGCCCGGTTTCCGCACTGCGCTCTATGACTGTGTATCAGGCCGCGAGACCTACCGGAGGATCCTTCAGCGACCGGGCAATCTCCGAATCGCACTCCGTCTGGGAGGGGCTTTGCTCCGGGAGAAGCTCAGCAGGAGGAGCCATGGCAGTGAGGCGGGAACTCCAACCCCTCGCCCATGATATCTTCCCACCGGCTCTGCTCCGCTTTGCCGAGCAAAGCCGCAAAGGTTTCTCCATCAATCTCCCCGCCAAGGCGCTGGAGGTGGCCGGCAGGGATCTGGACGTGGGTTGATTGCAGCTCGCGAAACATTTTCTCCGCATGCACAAAGAGGGCGATGGCGGTCTCGAGGTCTGTGTCCACTTCCGCCAGCTCTCCGAGGTTGTTCAACTCGACGGCAATGGCAAAACGATCTCCGAGACTGCGAACGAGGCCCAGACTCTCGAGGTATCTGCTGCGGGCTTCGGCATAGTTTCCCGCCTTGTGGGCAAGGGCGCCGAGATTGCTGAGGGTCTCCGCCTCTCCGTGAATGTTACCGGCGGACCGGCGATGGGTCAGCGCTTCCCCGTAGAGTTGGCACGCTTCCTTTGCATCTCCCCGGCAGGACGAGAGCAGTGCCAGGTTGTGCAGCACAATGCCACGCCTGGCGTGGTCGTCTGCCTCCAGCATTTGCAGCGCGTCCTCGATGTGCTTCTGGGCGCCCTCCTGGTCTCCCTCGGAGATCGCGATCAAAGCGAAGAGATTGAGTGATTCCGCGACTCCCTTGCGATTCCTGATCCTTCGGAACAGTTGCATACTCGCCTCGGCTTGATTCCGGGCCTGTTCCAGATCCCCGGTGTCATAAGCCAGACTGGCAAGGTAATGCCCTATCACCGCGCGGGGCTCACTCGCATCTCGCTTCAGTTTCTCCGCTGAGCTCCAGCCTGCTTCGAGATACTGTCTCGCCTCCGTCCAGTATCCCCGGCGGTAAAGGAGATGGTAGAGAGCCAGAGCGAGACGGATCGAATACTTCAGTTGCCCTTTGTCCTGAGCCCATTGCATGGCGGCCCGGAGGTTGTCCAGCTCCAACTCGAGTCTATTCAGCCATTCGACCTGCGCGGCACCGTAAAGAGCTGGTTCGGCCTCCTCCGCGAGTCGGAGGAAGTACCGGCAATGGCGGTTCTTCATCAACTCGCTTTCCCCGCGTTTGACCAACCGCTCCCATCCATACTCCCGCAGGGTCTCCAATTGCCGATAGCGCATCTCCTCGTTGACCTCGGAGGAGGTCATGAGCGAGCACTCCCGCAACTGAGCAAGGTAGTCGAGCGCCAGTGGCTCATTGCACACGGTTTCAGCCGCCTCCAAGGCGCATCCTCCGCGGAAAACCGAGAGGCGGTCGAAGAACTCTTGAAGCTCCGGGGCAAGGAGTTGGTAGCTCCAGTCGATGGTTGCCCGCAAGGTTCTGTGCCTTTCCGCCACGCCACGTTTGCGCGCCACGAGCAAATCGAAACGGTGCTCCAGCTTCTTGAGCATCTGCGCCGGGGATACGACAACCGCACGAGAAGCGGCGAGCTCCAGAGCCAGTGGAATTCCTTCCAGCCGGTCACACAACTCTGCAACAGAAGCAGCGTTCGTTCGGGTCAACTGGAAATCGGGCCGAACTGCCTTCGCCCTGTCCACGAACAACTGCACGCTTTCACAAAAGGAGAGCCTTTCGGGGGTGTCCGGTCCGTTGGGGGTCGGAAGCGGGGGAACCACGTACTCTCGTTCAAGCTCCAGGTTCAAGACCCGGCGGGACGTGACGAGACAAGTGAGTGAGGGGACCCGATCCAGCAGTGTGCGCACAAGGGGCGCTCCCATCTCGACGAGTTGCTCGAAGTTGTCCAAGACGAGAAGCGCGGGCTGCCGGGACAAGTGCTGAACCATCTGCTCAAAGGGGTCAAGGTCGGGAACCCGGGCCAGTCCGAGAACCTCAACAAACGCACTGGTTAGCAGTCGCCCGTCCGAGATCTCTGCCAACGGCACAAACCAGACCGCCCCATGGAAAAACTCCACCAGACTCTCAGCGACTTCAATCGACAACCGGGTCTTGCCACAACCGCCGGGCCCTGTCAGCGTGACCAGTCTCGCGTGCCCAAATTCGAGAAGTGATCGCAGCCGCACGAGCTCCTCTTTGCGGCCAAAAAACCGGGTGGCCTGGAGTGGAAGGTGGCTTCTGTAGCACGGTTCCGCCAGCGGCGGAGGAAACTCCGCGGTAGCCATTTCCGGATGTTGCACCTGGAAAAGCCTCTCTACGGTCGTGGCGTCCCGTCGACCCTCCAGACACCTCTCCTCGAGAAGGCGATAGACACCCAAGTCGGTCAGTCGAAACCCAGGCTCCAAGTTCCTTCTCAAGACAGAAGCGGCCGCTTCAGAACAAAGGATCTGTCCTGGATGGGTGACGGCCAGCAGTCGGGCAGCGAAGAGCATGGCGGCTCCCTCATAGCGCACCACCTGCTGTCCCCGGGGGCCATAAGGGAACTCTCTTTTGGCTTCGACCTCATCTGTGTGCAGGGCCACCCGGAGTCGAACGGAAGTAATCGCTTTGGGCCAGTCACACTCAGCCAGAAAACGCTGGCCGGCAACAGCGATGGCAAGGGCGTCGTTGGCGCTGGGGAAGGCCGCTGCAAAATCGTGCCCCGCTCCCTCCAGCACGAAGCCTCGGGTCTGCTGGGCAAGACGGCAGAACTTTTTGTGGCAGCGTGACAGCGCGTCCTTGAACGCGACTCCCTTAGCAGCGTCGAGTTCGCGTGGTGTGGTCTCGATGTCGGCAAGGCAGAAAGTGACGGTCCCCATCGGCGCTTCTGACCGGGCCAGAGCGCGACGGCGGTCTCTCGCCCTTCTGGGAGAGGGGGTCGGCGGCAGGTTCACGAACCCGCCCTCTTTTTCGCTGTTCTGGGGAGGTACCCGGCCTGTCAGGTCTCGAATGCAGGCTTGCGTCTCGGCGGAGGGAGTGCCCTCGAATTCTCGTTTCAGAATTCCCTCAAGCTGCCTGTACTGCTGAAGAGCGTCGGCCGGTTGGTCGGCGGCCACATGCAGCCGAATTAACTCGCGGTGAGCGTCTTCTCGCAGCGGGTCAACTCCGACTCCCTCTCTGGCATAGTCGATGGCCGACTTGAGGTCCCCAACTTGCTCCAGATGCTGGATCAATTGCTGCAGGGCCTTGAAATACTTCCCGGCCGTCCTGTCTTGTTCCAGACGGATCCAGTCTTCGTAGTAGCCGGGCAGCAATCCGTCTTGGTAGTGCTTGATTGCGACAGCAAGACAATCGGCTCGATCGGCAGGTTTCCTCGCTGCCGCAGCGCATCGGAGAGCTTTCTCAAACTCGACAACATCGACGGTAACGACTGAGGGATTCAGCCCCACCGAGGCCCTATCGGCACGAAGCACCGATCCCGCCGACACACCGGGCGGCTCAAGAAGCTGTCGCAGGGAGGAGAGAGCTACACTGAGGCTGTTCCGTCCGGCGGAAGGGACGCACTCCGGCCAAAGCAGCTCGATCAGGACTTCACGGGGATAGGCGCGGCCAAGGTGGTAAGCCAGGTAGGCGAGGAGGGTGGCGATTTTCTGGGTCTGAAAACGCGCTGTCCTTCTGCCGCCCTGCTCGACTTGCAGGTCTCCGAAAAGTGCGATTCTACACTGGGACCCCATGCTGACCTCCGTCGTCTCGTGTCAACGCGGACTCACAGAGTCCGAAAGGTCTTTCAGAACAAGGACTCCATCGAACCCGAGGGCCCCTCCTGTCCGCCAGAGATCGGTCCCTCGGGCGGTTCGGGCGAGGTGTCGGCTACGCGAAGGTCGCCGTGGCCGGTGTAAAGGTAACGCTCAAAGCGTCGATCGAACTGAGTCCAGGCCTGGTCGGGATCATCTACCGCCTCAATTGTCTGGACGAAACCTTTCAACTGAGCGTCGAGGTTCTCGATCAAGTGCAGCGCCTGTGCTTCCAGAGTCTTCGGGCGTTTGGGTGAGCCGAACTCAAGAGTCCCGTGGTGGCTCAAGATCATGTGGAGGACTCGCAGCTTCAAGCCCGGCGGAAAATCGGCGATTTGATGGATTTTCTCCAGCACCATTTCGGATCCGATCATGATGTGTCCGATGAGCCTGCCCTCATCGGTATAATCTGTCGTGACACCCCATTGCAGTTCCCGGACCTTCCCGATGTCGTGCAACAGGACTCCGGTCATCAACAGATCCCGGTCAATCTGCGGGTACAGACGTAGCATCGGCTCACACAGCTCGAGGACCTCCACGATGTGCTCAATCAGCCCCCCGAGGTAAGCGTGGTGCAACGCCTTGGCGGCGGGTGCAGTCGAGAATCGCTCCAAAAAAGCAGCGTCTTCGAAGAATAGCTCCAGCATTCGCTTCAGTGAGGGATTCTGGACGGAGGAGACCGTCGCAAGGATGCGTTCCTTCAGCTCGGGGATATCCTTGGTCGTTGTGGGCATGAAGTCGGAGATCTCTACCGGCCCGAGGTCTGGCGTGCAATCCCGGGTCAGGTTGGTGACTTCAACGGTATGCACGTTGAGTTGCAGCGCCTGGCGATAGGTCTCCGCTTTGCCGGTGACGTAAACGAGATTGCCCTCGGTCAGTCGGCCAGCCACGGCGGCGGCGTTCTCCCAGACTTTGGCCTCAACGTTCCCGGTCTTGTCGCGTAGCGTGAGGGCGAGAAACTGGCCGGGCTTGTTCTTGAAATCGAGCAGGCGTTTCTCAGCCAGGACAAACACGCTCTCGACCGTCGTTCCCTGCCTCAAATCAGCAACGAACTGCTTCTTGCTCATGAGTAACCTCGATGCGGCCCCAAAAAGTGACGAAGGATTGGTAACTGCTCACCTGGACCTTGTTGGGAGGGAGTGCGAGCTCTGTGAGTTCGAGGACTCCCGACCTGCTAACCCAGTGGCGTGAACGATACAACACTCACTTCTTCAAGTCTTTGACTTCTTTTTCGAGATCAATGAGGAGATACTCGGATTTGGTGTAAACCGTGTTGTCGCCTTTGCGCATAAAGAAGACCTTGTCTCCGGATTGTGTGCGCTTCCCGACGAGAACCGTGACCGGCTTTTGCTTCTTAATGGTAAGGTCCACCTGGACTCGCGGTTTGTCGAGACCATAGTAGGCAAGTTTGGCGGCAGCCTGCTGCTGATCGGAGGGAAGCTCTGCCACGATGCTGTCGGCGCTTAGAGTTTCGAGAGTGTAGAGTGTCGAGCTCAGCTTGGAACTGTCCACCTCCGCCTTTTCCGGTTGGGTAATCTCCCATTTATCTTTGCCGGTGTGAGCGATGGTCAAGGTCTTTCCCTCTCGCAGGATTGAGAGTTGATCCAGATCCTTCCTGTCAAACTTGACCACCGTCTTGTCGCGAAGGTCGTTCAGGTTCTTCTTCAGGCTGTCGAGGATGGAAGAAGGCACTTTACAGACAGTCGTTCCGGGATCTGCCTTGGCGAACACGGCGGTTTTGTCTGAAGTTGCCTTACCGATCAGCAGCTTGGCGGACCCGGATTTCGCTGTAACCGCGAACTCCATCTGAGGCTTGTCAAGTCCGTATGCGCTCAGAGGTTGCGGGCTGTCGATAAACTCGTCTGCTTTCAGATCTTGAACGGCGTACAGGAGGGAATCGACCGTCGAACCGTCTGCTTTGGCCGCGTTGGGTTTGAACAGCTTCCAGTCGTTGCCGACCTTCTCAACTCCAAAGGAACCGAACTGATTGGTCAGAGTGAAGGTCTTAACGTCGTCTTTGTTCACATCGACAACGTTCTTCCTTCGGAGGTCCTGCGCCGATTTCTTCAGGTCCGTCAGCATGGTATCGGGCAGAAGAAAAACCGGCTTATCCGTGCTCGTCATAGCGAAGACTTTGCCGGTGTCGGTTGAGGATCTCTTTCCTATGAAAAGGGTGATCGGACGCTTGCCTCCGGTCTTCCACAAGTCTACTTGGATCCATGCTTTGTCGAGGGAGTACATGTGCAGGTCAGAGGGCTTGTCGTCCACGAACTTGTCAGCCTTCAACTCGGCAACTTTGCCCAGGAGCGTGTCCACTTCGGTGGTTTCCGCCGGGGATTTTAGTGGAGCGCCGAGGCTCCAGTCAGCTCCCGCCTTCTCCAACGCGAGGTTCCCGGATTTCGTGGAAATGGTCAGCTTGGCGA
>JACQGJ010000145.1 GCA_016199605.1 Armatimonadota bacterium
AAAACTTATAGGACGCGGAGAAGGACGCCACTGTGATGCGCTCGATCTTTCCGTTATCGCTGGTCAAGATATCCCCAGAAAGGTGCGCCATGGCACATAGTTTTTCGACCAACTCAACCCTCTTGGCCGGGGGCAGCCAGGATGGCCAGACTGTCGCTGTCCGTGCGCGTCCCGAAACCGGGTCATTCCATCTTACCCACCAGAATGGACCCACTGTCCATTGATTGTTATAAGAGCTTTCAACAGCAGTAATCGCTCCAATAGGGATTAAAACCTTTCTGCCGTGCCATTCCGTCAGTACAAGGTCGTCTTGCACTATCTCCACGCGCCCCCGCAGCCATAGCCCGCAGTAGAATGCAAAAAAACCGATGCCTACCATGCCTACGACTATAGATAAGAGCCACGAATAGGCACCCTCTTGGGATCCTGGAGGTGTTCCATCTTTCAGCAGACAACAGACGATAAAGATGCCCGAAACGGTAAAAGGCAAACTCGCCAATGTTACCCGCCAGAGAAACTTGTAAGACCTATAAGCCGCGGAGAAGGACGTCACTCTGTGTTGATTTTGCGTCATATCGTTGTCAACCATTAGCAAAGCTGGACTCCATCAGTTTCTGCATTCCCCCGATCTCTTGCGATAACGGCTCGGTGTATAAGGGCCACCCATATCGTTAGGGACTCTCCCGCAAACAATGGATAAAATCAAGCTAACTCAGCGGATAAGCCCCGAACTCCCGCCCTGCCTCGACCATCGTCAGGTAGTTCTCCGGCTTGACCGAGGAGTGGATGCTGTTGGAGCTGGAGAGGAGGTGGCCGCCTCCCACGGCTGCGCTGGCAATGCAATCCCGCACGGCGGCCCGGACTTCTTCGCGCGTTCCCCACGACAGCAAGGCCCCGCAGTCGATGTTGCCGATCAGGGCGACCCGGTCACCATACTTCGCCTTGACCTCGCCGATATCCATGCCCGCGACCGGCTCGAGGGGATTGAGAGCGTCCGGGCCGGCTTCGATGATCATGTCGAGGATCGGCCAGAGATTACCGTCGGAGTGTTTCACCACATACGCGCCCGCGTCGCGGGCCACCTTGATCGCCTTCTTCAGTCCGGGCAGGATGAACTCCTTGAAATGGGCCGGCGACATCATCGGATTGTTCTTGTCGGCGTAATCATCGCCTAAGATGACGATATCGGCGCCTGCCTTCACGGATCGCTCGATGATCCGAAGGTCGTAGGACTGGCACACCTCGATCAACTCGTGTACGAACTTCGGGTTGTCGATCATGTCCATCAGGAACTGCTCGACGCCGCGCACATGCGAGGGATCGAAGAACGCGTCGCGGCCAATGACGGTAACCGGTTTGATCCCTTTGTACCTCGCCACCACTTCCGGCAGATGACCCAACGCATCGGGATCCTCGGGATCGGGTGGCGTGTAGGACTTCAGGTCCTCGGGACGCCTGATCGCCGCTTCGACCGGGTAGGGCACGCATTCCGGCCCGAAGCCGCGTACGACACCCCACTTGTCTCTGAAGAACTTCCTTTCTTCGTCGAGGTACTGGACGTTGTCCTTCCGCCAGGAAGAGCGATTCAGGCTGGCGGTGTCCAGGCCGAGCCAGTCGTTGAACTGGTAGTAATCGCAGCCGGGCAGCATCGCCTGCATCACGTGTTCATCGACCACGCTTTCGTGGATAGGCACACGGTCCGGCTCCTTTCGCTCAAGGGCGGCAAAGACGCGTTCGACATGGGACATTTCCTTCTTCATTTTGGTTCACTCCGATTCGTTTTTATCGGGCGCATCCCGGAGTACCGGGGCACTCGAGTCCAGAGCCGGATAAAGCTCCAGCTTTGTCAGTCCTCCCGGACAAAGCTGGAGCTTTATCCTACGGTTGAGGTTGCATGGAGGCACTCGGCCCCTCCAACCTTCCCTCCCGCCATTCCTCCATCTTCTCACGCCTACGCTCCTGCCGGTGCGTGGAGGTTCGTCGGACCGTAGCCTCTGCCCAGTCCTGGATTGGTGCGGATCGCCTCGGTCACGAACTGCTTCGCTCCTCGCACGGCGTCTACCAAGGCCCGGCCTTTGGCCAGTCGAGCCGTGATCGCAGCGGAATAGACGCAGCCCGTGCCGTGAGTGTTGGGAGTATCGAGACGATCCGAGGGAAGCCGGTAGACCTCACCCTCGGACCACAGGAGGTCGAGCGCCTCGTCTTTCAAGTGGCCGCCTTTCACCAACACGTGCTTCGGGCCGAGCCGAGAAATCGCCACACAGGCACGCTCCATCGAGGCTTCGTCCACGACTTCCATCTCAGCCAAAGCGGCCGCCTCGTGCAGGTTGGGAGTCACGAGGTAAGTGTGCGGGAGCAGCTTCGTGATCAACGTTTCCACCGCTTCACTGTCGATCAACGCCGCCCCGTGTTTGCTGATCATCACCGGATCGACGATAAGGGGAAAACCGAAACCTTCCGCACGCCTGGCAATCGCTTCGATGACAGCGGCGCAACCCAAGGCGCCGGTCTTCGCCGCATGAGGCGGGATGTCTTCAAGCACGGCGTCGAGCTGAGCGAGGACCAGCTCCGGTCGCAGGATCTCCACAGCCTCTACGGTCCGCGTATTCTGCACCGTGAGCAGCGTTAGGACCGCCATTCCGTAAACGCCATGCTGGTGAAAGGTCTTCAGGTCGGCCTGGATACCGGCGCCTCCGGAAGGGTCTGATCCTGCAAGAGTGAGGGCTACGGGCATCATTACATTTACCTCTCTTCTCCGGACCGGGACTCGGAACAGATATCACCCGCGGCCACCAGTTTGTTCCGGCTCTCGTCCCAACGCCACGCGGATTCCGGTCCCTGGAGATGCACTCCACCAAGCCAGCGGTCGATGCCGCTGATTTGTACCCAGTCCTCATGGCACTGCAAAACCTCTCGACCTTTGCCGGTGAGGGCGAGCGTCTGGTTTAAAAAGTCCTCGTCGTAGGGACCAATAACGGTCGGCAGGCTGAAGCTTCCCGCTCCGCCCACGCTCACCAGGGGAACGGCGCCCTTTGTCAGTCGCGCCACGTAGAGCCAGAAGGAGGCATCACCCATGAAGGGGCGTTCTTCGGCTTGTTGCTCGGCCTGGAAGAGCGGTCCGGGCCGCAACGGTCCGGTCTCAAGGGCCTCGAGAATCTGCCGCTCGGTGCGAGACAGACCGTTGCGGATCGAGGGATACTGCTCAAGGTGACGAATCAACGCCCCCTGGAGGAAAGGCAGGGCCGAGGAGTCTCCGGCAATCACCGCCTCGAGGTTTCGGGGATCGGCGGAGCAGTACGCGCGCCAGGCAGTCTTGGCCAACTCGAACTCCGGTTGTACAACTTCGTGCTGTGTTCCGTAGAGGGTCGCTAACTGCTGCGCGTTCAACTGCCCCAGCCCGTGGAAGTTCGGGAAGCCCTGGAACTCTCCGATGCAGATCAGGCTGATCTTTGTGGCCCCAAGGTCCCGTTGAGCAAACCAGTCGAGCAAGCGGAGGAGTATAA
>JACQGJ010000146.1 GCA_016199605.1 Armatimonadota bacterium
GCCAGATGAACTGGTAGGGGTCTGGGAGAATACAGGGACACTCGCCTTAGCCTGCCGATCTCATTCACCAGCGAGATAAACTCGCAGGGGTCTTCCCTTATGATACAACTCCAGTGAACGTTGGGATGGCAAATGGTCGAGGATTGCTCTGAGAACGTCCTCATTGAGCAGACCGCCATCGAGCAGCCCGACGGCGGCGGACCGCTAACGAAGGCGACTTCGTGGGTGGGGCGCTTCCCTGCAACTGAACGCTCGCTGGATAGGAGAGGTGACAGTTATCTGCAAGTGTAGTGGTTTCTATCCCCCATCGCCGACCCGTCTCCCGATATTAGTCTTTTGTGATACCCGCAGGCACATGTTACAATTCGTCGGGACATTCGGACTTGTCCCGACAAAATGTAACGAGACAGCAGATGCACACTGATTCCCAAACCGACAAAATCCTGGAACTGCTTGTTCACCAGGGAGTGCTCCGCACGCGGAATGCCATTCGTCGCGTCGGACAAGCGTGGGATCGGTGGCCCTGCATTGAGGAGGTTCCATCGCTTGGCATGAGTGGATAAAAAGGTTGATACTTATTCATAAGTGCAGTAGTATTTATCCACCATGCTGAGCCGTAGCGAGGAGAAAGCGCGCCAACTATTCGAGAGACAACACCGTCCGATGCGCACCGCGGAGAGCCTCGCCGCGGGCATTCATCCCCGGACTCTCTACAGCCTGTGTGATCGAGGTCTGCTCGTACAGCTCAGCCGCGGGGTCTATTGCCTCGCCGAGCAGGCGGAAGAAATGACTCCCGACCTCGTGGCAGCGGCTATCCGAGTGCCACGAGGGATTGTCTGTCTCATCTCGGCGCTCGCCTTCCACGAGATCACCACACAGGTCCCTCACGAGGTCCATCTCGCGCTTCCCAAGGGCGTCAAACCACCCAGGCTCGATTTCCCGCCTGTTCGGAGTTTCGTGTTCGGAGAGAGAAGCTACGAAGCCGGAATTGAGATCCACCGGGCAGCAAAGGTGGAAATCAAAGTGTACAGCGCGGCGAAGACAGTAGCCGACTGCTTCAAGTTCCGCAACCGGATTGGGCTGGACGTGGCGCTGGAGGCTCTTCGGCTTTGCCGCCAGAGAAAAAGGACGTCGCCGGCGGAGTTCATCGAGCACGCGCGGATCTGTCGAGTGGAGCGGGTCATGATGCCTTATCTGGAGGCGTTGACATGACGATCGCAAAAGCCGACCTGCCTGCCTCGGTCTTCGCAAGGTTGCACAACAAAGCGAGGGAATCGGGGCGCTCCGTGAACGAGCTGCTGCAATACTTCGCAATGGAGCGCTTCCTCTACCGACTTTCACACTCTGACTATGCAGACCAGTTCCTCCTGAAGGGCGCGTTGATGCTTTACACCTGGGGAGTCTCGCAGGCTCGTGCAACTAAAGATATTGACCTGCTTGGTCGCACGCCCCGCGATGCCGAGGACCTGGTCGCCGCTTTGCGCACCTGCATGACCGTTCCATGTGAGGACGGTGTTCAGTTCCTGCCGGAGAGCCTGGTCATCGAGGAGATGAAGCACGAGACAGACTACCCAGGGCTTCGCTGCACTTTCCGGGGACATTTGGGGAAGGTGCGCCTCCATTGCCAGGTTGATGTTGGTTTTGGTGACATGGTAGCCCCGGCTCCGATTCATATCGAGTATCCCACAATTCTAAATCTCCCGGCGCCTCGTCTCCTGGCATACCGCCCGGAGACAGCCATCGCAGAGAAACTCCACGCCATGACCGTTCTGGGGGCGGCGACCAGCAGAATGAAGGACCTCTATGACATCGATGTTCTGATCCGGGAGCTTTCGTTTCAGGGAGAAGTGCTGGCTGAGGCGCTGGAGGTGACCTTTCGCGGACGCGGCACTCGCATGCCTGAGGACATCCCCCATGCCCTTACTGACGCGTTCGCCGCGAATCCGATGAAGCAGTCGCAATGGGCAGCTTTTCTCCGGCGCATAAAGGTGTCCCATGAGGACATGGATCTCGGTGCCGTGGTGGGGCGAGTCAGGAGTTTTCTCACGCCCGTGCTACTCGTGGTGAAAGATAACTCCACCTTCCAACAGACCTGGCCGCCGGGCGGTCCTTGGCGGGAGGCCGAATGAGCCTCCCGGACTTCTCCGAAAACGCCCTCATCGAACAACCCGCCATCGAGCTGTTCCACTCGCTCGGCTGGGAGACGGTGAACTGTTTCCATGAGTTCGAGCAGTCCGGTGGAAGTCCGCTGGGGCGTGAGACGCCGACGGAAGTGGTTCTGTTCTCCCGGCTTCGACCCGCACTCGAAAGGCTGAACCCTGACTTGCCGCGCGGGGCCGTCGAAGCGGCCATCGAGGAGCTGACGCGCGACCGCAGCGCCATGTCAACGGTGCAGGCGAACCGCGAGGTCTACCGGTTGATTCGAGAGGGCGTAAAGGTGAAGTGCGCGGAGCGCGCGAAGGGGAACGATGAAGAAACTCGCACGGTCACGGTGATAGACTGGGACAACCCTGGCAACAACGACTTCCTGCTGTGCTCGCAGTTCTGGGTGACCGGGGAGATGTACAAGCGGCGCGCGGACTTGGTGGGGTTCGTGAACGGACTGCCGCTGGTGCTCGTGGAGTTGAAGGCGTCGCACAAACGTCTAAAGGACGCATACCACAACAATCTGCACGACTACAAAGACACAATCCCGCACCTGTTCTGGTACAACGCGTTCATGATCCTCTCGAACGGCAGCTTCAGCCGCCTCGGCAGCCTGACCGCGGAGTGGGAGCATTTCGCGGAGTGGAAGAAGATCAACAGCGAAGGGGAAGAGGGCGTTGTCTCGCTGGAGACGATGATCCGCGGCACGTGCGACGCGGCGCGGTTGCTGGATCTCGCAGAGAACTTCGTCCTGTTCAGCGAGTCGAAACAGGGCGTGGTGAAGATGGTGGCGAAGAACCATCAGTATCTCGGCGTCAACAACGGGATCGCTGCGTTGCGACAGATTGAGCAGAATCAGGGTCGCCTCGGCGTCTTCTGGCACACGCAGGGAAGCGGGAAGAGTTATTCGATGGTGTTCTTCGCACAGAAAGCGATGCGGAAGCTGCCGGGGAACTTTACCTTCGTGGTCGTGACCGACCGCACGGGGTTGGACGGTCAGATCTACGGGAACTTCGCTCACTGCGGCGTGGTGACGGAAGACCATGTGCAGGCGACCAGCGGTGAGCATCTGAAGCAACTCCTGCGAGAAGACCATCGGTACATCTTCACGTTGATCCAGAAATTCCACACGGAACGCGGGCAGCAATATCCCAGACTGTCGGACCGCTCGGACATCATCGTGATGACCGACGAGGCGCACCGCCTCCACCAGTCGGCGGTTCGGCAGGAGCCTCACCCGCCCGAATTGGCACTGCACCTATCCGAGAAATAGGCTCTGTCACGGTCAACGAGCCTGAGAACTCGTCCAACAATGACGCCGCGCCCGATCCGAAGCAACGTGGAGTTGGTCTTGGACGAGTTCTAAGGCTGTTTCAGCAGGGCAAAGGCATCTATGAACGTGGTAAAGCAAGCGTCGATCTGGCGGCGCTCATCAATGCGCATACACAGGGCGTGGTCGCCGGCCTGCAAGTCTATCGCCCCCAGGTCGGTTCTTCCAAAAAACCTGTAGGTTTGGTTTTGTGGCCAGGGGCTCCAGATTTCGCCCTGTTGTGGCAGGTCCCACGCCCTGCGCCAGTCCCCCTCGTCAACCCGCCACCATAGTGGACTCATGTAGGCCACGTTCAGAGGATTTCCGAGCATCATCACGAGATAGCTGCCCTCTTCGTTAGCTCTGAAGGGTATCTTCGCATGAAGAGCGCCATCGGGCGAGGTTGGCTTCATGGCGCTTTCAATGTGAAGGAACTTTCCCCCGTAAGCCCGCTCTGCCTTCAGCACGTTGAACTCAGGGCTTTTCTCTGTCGCTGACTCCGCCTCCAGCCAGACTGTATGTCGGGGTTTGGGGGGTGGCGCGAGGCGAAAGGTCGCAACACGATCCGCTGAAGCGATGAGACGGTGAGACGTGGCATCTTTCAGCTCAAAGCGCAGCTTCGCAACACTCTCTGCGTAGTTCGGAGCGGGAACGATGGTGAAGGCGGATTCCCGACGCGTGCCCGGAGGCATCTTCACCGCCATCGAGGATGGAGTGGCCTTCCATCCTTCGGGTACGGACACGGACAGTCGGCCCTGAACGTCCCGCCCCGACGGGTTGTGCACCCTCACGTTCATTAGAACGCTTCGCGACTTCTCAGGGTCCAGCTCGGGGAGTGGTGACAGGGACACGATCGGATGGGGAGTCACTTTGCGGCCCACCGGAACCTCCAGGTAGATCGGCGCCGGTGACAGCGAGACCTTCAAAAGGCCGCCTTCAAACACCGCTGGAATCTGATTGCCAGCAACGTCGTACAGTCTTATTGCAGGTGTGTCCGTCGAGATGAGAAGTGAGTTTGGCGCAAGCGGCGACCACAAGACGATGGCTTGCTTTCGCTTGTCAACAAACCTGCACGCATAGAGGTTATCACTGCCGCAATCCCACTGCTCAACGAAATCCAGACCAGAAAGCCGCTGTGTAAGCCCTGCAAGCGCGGTGACGACTTTCTTCGGACTGGCGAGGCTGTCCCCGGCAAACATGCTGTTGGTGTACGTTCCAGAATAGAGGTGCGAAGCCAGCATGAAGTAGTAGAAGCGTTTCACACCATGGGCGAACGAAAGGACCTCAGTTCGCACGGCATAGTCTGCCTGTGTTTTCTCATCGGTAAGGTCGAGGGCTGCTCCCTCGATGTCGGGCGTTGGCCTCCAGTCTGTCGCGCGAAAGCCGAACTCGGTGGACCACACAGGCTTCTCTGTGCCGTCTTGGCGCATCCGGTCACCGATGCTTTCCCAGATTGGCGGAAGTCCTCTTTCAGGAGTGTTGCCGAACACCGCGTAGGGATGCATGGACAAAACGTCCATGTATTGCAGCCCGCCCTGTTCGAACACGTAAGGAATCATCTTGTCGTCGTTGTGAAAACCACAGATTCCGACGACATTGCATTTCGGGTCAGCTTCCTTCGCTGCCTTGTAAGCTGCCTGCAAGAACGGGAAATACACCTCCGGAAGATAGTGTGCGACCGGCTCGTTGATGATCTCCCAATCGTGGACTTGGCTCTTCCATGTACCGACCATCTCCCGGACCATGTTCGACCACGCGTCGATGTCCTTCGGTTGGTCTTTGCGTGAGTCCCAGGCCCAACTCGGAAACGTATCAATGATCGCGAGAGGTTCGAGCCCTGCCTCATGAACGGCCTGAACCGCAGCTTCCTCCCAGCTCCAGTCGAACTTCCCCTTGTCTTTCTCAATGTTCGCCCACAGCATGTTGTTGTGGAGACGTACAGAGCCGAAGCCTAAAGCCTTCGCAAGCGGCACATCCACATCAAGGTTCTCGCGCTCCATGCAGATGCCGAACTTTACATCAGCCTTCCCGGGCGGCCGGGGAATCACGGCATAGGCCCAACGACCATGGTCAATCTCGCTCCCCTGCTCGTCGAGCAACCTGACCTCTGCCCGATAGTAGCCCAGACGCTTTTGGCTCAGGTCAAACGACGCTTTGCCAGTCGCCTTGGCGGGCGCGACAAACGAGCCGGATCTCTCGTCCACACACTTGTCATCGTAATCGGTGAGAGCCACAGTCGCCTTCAACTTGCGGGATGTATCGTCGGAATTTGTAGCAAGGACGTCCAGTTCGACTTTCTCGCCCGGGAAGTAGAGGCTGTCCTCACCGTCAGGTGAGAGTCCCAATTCAATCGAGGATTTGGGGGCGAAATCGATCAACTCGGGTGACTCAATCTGTGCGCCATCGACGTACAGCACCCCCGGAGACTCGAGGTCTATTCGAGGGAGGTACATGTCCATCCTCGCCGCAGGCGTTCGCCACTTCAGGTGGTAACGC
>JACQGJ010000147.1 GCA_016199605.1 Armatimonadota bacterium
AAGGGATCCTCCGTGCGCGACCACCAGCTGTCACTAAAAGACTCCAAAGGAGTGAAACCCTTCAAGTAGCGCATCGACCTTGACAGTCTATGAGTTCCAGGCCAAAGACCAGAGGGGCGAGACCGTTCAAGGAACTGTGGAAGTGTCCGATGAACCGGCCGCCATAGCCGAGTTGCGGGCGCAGGGGTACTTCCCCATGCGTGTCCAGGCCCGCACTCCCCCCAAGGCGGCAGGCACACGGGCGTCCGGTCTGATTCTCTTTCCCGTAAAGCCCAGAGACCGGGCTCTGTTCTTCCGACATCTTGCGGCGACCCTCAAAGCCGGCATTAACCCAGCCAAAGCCCTGCACAGTTGTGAAGCCAGCACTCCCAATGTGCGCTTGCGGCGGATGATCCGGGAATGCATCCCCCGGGTGGAGGCGGGAAACCCTTTGTCCGAGGTGTTGCGGAACCATCCGCAGATTTGTCCCGCGGTCACGGTGGAGATTCTCCAGGCGGGAGAGAAAGGTGGTTTCCTCGATTCGTCGCTCAACATGATCGCCGAGGACCTGGAGATGGAGGTGGAGGTCCGGCAGCAACTCAAGTGGCAGACCCTCCATTTCAAGATCGTCTTCCCGATTGCCCTGATGATCCCCGCGATCCCACGGATCATCTCCCTCGAACGTCTTCCCCTCTCAGGCTATCTGATGCGCTACCTGACTGGCCTGAGAGAAACAACCTTGCCGGTGATTCTCCTGCTGTGCTCAGGTTGGTTGCTCCTCCGTCTTGGTCAACTCGTTCCTTCCGTGCGAGCGACCATGGACAATCTGAAGATGTGCCTGCCGGGGTTTTCCACGTTTGCCCGCAACCGTTGCCGGTCTCGCTTCACCACCAATCTTGCCTATCTGATCAAAGCCGGGATTCCGGTTCCCGGAGCCTTGCGTACTGCGGCGCCAACCTGCGGGAATGAGTCGATGGAACGCGCGTTACTCACAGCGGTCCCCGCTCTGGAGCAAGGCGAGAGACTGGCAGAGGTCCTCGGGAGGACACGACAGTTAAGCCCCCACGACCTGCAAATCATCGCGACGGGTGAAGAATCGGGTACGCTGAGCGAAGCGCTTGATCGGCTCTCCCGGCACTATCAGAACGAGGTGAAAGGCGGGATGAAGAACCTCGCAAACGTTCTCAGAATTCCGATGTACCTCGCCCTGGGAGCAGTGGTGGCTTATGCGGTGGGCGGCGCAGCGAAAGCATACTTCAACCGAGTCTTTGAGCTCGGTGACGAAATGATGAACTTTTAGGGGGGCGCGATGCCTCAATTTGACTACACAGCCCAGGACCCCGCCGGTAACGTCTCGCAGGGATCATTGACGGCGACCACGGAGCAAGACGCCGTCCGCGCGCTGAGGGCACAGGGATACTCCGTAACCAACATCAACCGTCAGGCTGCAGTCCAGGCCGGCGCGGCCGCCGTGACTCCTCTTTCCCGGCAGGCGGAAGGCACGCAACGCCCGGCGTTCCATGCTCGTGTCGGTGCGAAGGACCTCGCTGTCTTTTTCCGAGAGCTATTCACCTTGCTCAATGCAGGAGTAAGCCTGTCTCGTGCTCTGGAGGTCCAGTCGCAGGCAATCGCGAATATCGAGTTGAAGCAGATCCTTCGTCAGTTCGTTCCACGAGTTCAGGGGGGCACTCCGTTATCCTCTCTCCTTTCCGAACACCCCGAAGTCTTCAACCCCCTGGTCGTTGGACTGATGCGCACCGGTGAAACCAGCGGAGGCGTAGCAGGGATGTGCCAGTTGGTATCGGAATATCAGGAGAAGGAGTTCCACCTCCGGCAAGCCATCAAGAGACAGACGTTCTATCCGAAGATTCTGGCCCTCGCCATTTTGCTGATACCGTCCGTGCCGACCTTGATCCTGCAAGGCCCGATCGCATGGCTGGGTATCTGGCTGAGAGGTCTGATGATGGCGTCGCCTTTTGTCCTGGTCGGAGGAGCGACCTGGTTCCAGACGCGGCAATACCGGAAAACTCGAAAGGGCCGCCAGGCCATCGACGCGTTCAAGCTGCGGCTGCCTCTGATTGGTCCGGTCCTCGGCAAACTTTCTCTTGCGAAGTTCTGCCGAGCTCTGGCGGCTCTCTACAAGGCAGGCATCGGCTATGCCCAAGCGCTGCCGCTGAGCGCCGACGCCTGCGGCAATGAGGCCATCGGAGAAGGATTGCGGGCGGCGGTCCCCCGGGTGGAACAAGGGGAGAAGCTGAGCGAGGTCTTTCGTCGCGTTCCCCACTTCCACCCCATGGTGCTGCAGGTGGTGATGACTGGCGAGGAAACCGGCAACCTGGACACCATGCTGGACAAGGTCGCCGACTACTTTGAGAGCGAAGCCGAAACCTCGATCCACCAGATGACGGTAACGATCGGGCCGATCCTTCTGATCCTCGCCGGGATCCTCGTGGGGATCCGAGTCATCGGGTTCTACACGGGAATGCTCAACATCCCGGTTGAGTAGTCATGTTCAGGAGATGGAGCCGCCCACTTAGCGGCTGTCCAAGAACAACTCCGCGTTTTCGTATACAAGGGCGCTGTTGTGAGACAGTTGCACTGTCGAACCCCGTAGGCTACCGGGTTCG
>JACQGJ010000148.1 GCA_016199605.1 Armatimonadota bacterium
CAATCAGGACGTGCCGGTGGGCCAGCGCCTTTCCCTCTGCGAAGAGGCAACACCGCTGGTCGAGCGCGACGAGGAGAAGAAGCTTCTGCTTGCCGCTCTGGGCGGCACCGCTGCGCCGCAAGCGCTGGCCCTCGTGTTGCCCCATCTCGACAATGCGGCCACGAAAGAGGAGGCCAGTCTCGCCGCCGTCGCCATTGCGGAGAAACTCGTCGGGGGTCCGGACGCGCCGAAGGTCGTTGAAGCCATGGAGAAGGTGGCCCGGGCAACCGGCAATCCCGACCTGGCAAAGCGCGCTCAGGCGCTGCTGAAGGAGGCGCAGGCCAAGGGCGCAGGCAAGTAAAGGACCACGGCACTACGAGACCGCTCCGGGCCCCGAGTGAGTCGTCGGTGGTCTTGTAGTTAGTAGATATATGGATGGGCGTTCCTGTGATACTGGCCAAGGCGGTGATGCGGAAAGGGAGGGCACAAGTGTTCAAGGGATCGCAGCAAACAGATGAGGCGAAACCAGTGGCTGCCAAGCTCGCGACCCCGAAGACTTCGTGGCATGTGCGTTGCCCGTCATGGACGCCCCTCCCGATGATATGCGGCATCCCGCTCACCGCAGCGGGTGTCGAAGCGTAAGATTGGACCGGTTGACGAGGTGCGGCTCACGGGGGCGGAAGCCCGTCGTCAGAGGGATCGCTCTCGTGGTCTCAAGACCGCAACATACGCTGGCAGACCCGGCTTCCCGGGGAGCTGTCAGTTGCACGCTATCATCGTTAGCGGTCAGTCCATCTCCTGTCCGGAAAACAGTTCCTCAACATCCTTCTCGTTCCGGACCACTGCCTTCCGGACGCCGGGGGTCTGATCGAAAAGGTTCTGCTGCTTCGGCGCCATTTCTTCGTCGTGGTACTTCGCCTCGACCAGCCAGCGGTCACTGGTGCGGAAGTCAATCTCCGTCCCGTCCTGGTACAGGTATGCTGGTTGCTTGTGGCGGAGCCTGAGGTAGACATAGTTCTCGAAAAGGCTCCCCACGTCGCGAAAGCCGGTGTACAGCGTGCGGACGCCCAGGTCGCAGGCGTAGACCTTCTTCGGCGACAGGATGCGTTCGTTGGTCTTGCCACTCCGCGGCACAAGGTGGATGAGATAAGTGCTGGCGAACATCTCGACGTACCGTCTCGCGCTGTCAGGGGTTACACTGAGCACACGTGCAACCTTGTTGATGCTCAAGGTCTTCCCCGACCGTTCCATGAGCAGTAGGAACAGGTCCTTGAGGAGCTGCGTGTCCCGGACTCCATGCTGAGCGGCGATGTCTTTGTGGAGGATGTCGTCCACCAACTCCTTCAGATACTCGATGTCCCCGCGCAACACATATTCGGGGATGCCGCCGGTTCGCAGGTAGTCCTCGAAGTACCGTTTCCGAAGATGCACGTCGCTCTTACGGATGCGGATCGCCTTGAAACGCAGATACTCCTGGAAATCAAGCGGCAAAATCTCGACGATGACGTTCCTGCCGGTGAGGTGCGACTTCCGGCTCCGCATGAGGCTGGAACTTGACGAGGAGGCGTAGACTTTCACGCCTCCCATGTCACAGAGGTTCTTGAGTTGTTGTTCGTAGTCGGGTTGGTGCGCCACCTCGTCCAGCATGGCAATGACTGGTTCCGTGTGGCCAAATCTATGAAGTTTGCGGTACTCCTCCAGCAAGTCCAGTATCGTGACAGCGGCAAGCCGGTAATCGTCGAGACTGACGTAGAGCACATGGCGAGGGTCAGCCTTCCCGGTAGCAATCAACTCACGCGCGAGAAGCTTCAGCAGCGTCGTCTTGCCCACGCGCCGGAGCCCCGTGACCAGCACAACCTGAGGTGTCGTGAGTTGACGACGCAGGGCCTCGAGCGCCTCCGGGCGTTCCACGACCCCCTCGGCGGCAAACTCGCCTTCCCACCAGGGATTGTACCGGTACAGCAGTTCTTCGCATGTCATGGCAATCACCGGCGAGAATTATACGATGGCATCGTATATATTTGCAAGAAGTTATACGATGCCATCGTATAGAATAATCAACTGAATGGTCGGGGGCAGATACTGTCGCGCCCAAGGGATCCTGAGATTAGGAGATGCGGTCGCGCGAGCCATGGCAATCCCTGTCCGGAGTATCTCAGGTTGATAGGGGCAGAGAGAGGTAGATTTCGCACACCCATTGAACGGGAATGCCTCACGACGCTGCTACTCGGTTCGCCGCCGGTCATCTTCCTCCCAGCCGCATGAGGTAGTCGATTGCCTGGCCCCGGATTGCGTCATAGTCACTCGGCCGTAGACCGGGGTGGGTGAGGTGGTTATAGACCCGCGCGGTTTGAGTCGAGGGGAAGACCTGGCGGGGTCGCTTTGTACGCCGGTCCACGGAAAGCAGGAAACGGGATGCCTGCTGCGCGACTCTCACACGATTCGGGTCAGAGGAGTGTCGCGCCGCAACAGCGGCCTCCCGCAGCGCCTGCAGGTACCGGTAATCATCGATGCCTTCACGCCTCGCCTCCCAACCCAAGGTCGGGATATTCTCCTGCGGGCCTGGGAGAACGTAGCAATTGCGCCAAGGGTCTTCATAGCCGGCAGCCGACAGCTCGATCTCCCCCTTGTCCGTGAGCCTCCCGCCGCTCACCTCCGTGTAGCACCACTGCCAGTTGCCCTTGAGCCTGGCCGTCCAGGTGAAGTATCCCGTGAAATAGCGATCGTTGCGCGGTTCAGCGCCGTTCGACTGGCATTCGTAGGTCCACGCCTCCTTGCCCATCCTCGCAGCATGGCGGACAACCGGCTCGATCGGATCAACGCTTTCGCTCACAATCCAGACGTCGTAGAACGGTGCAAGCTTTCCAGGTTCTCCAATGGCTGTCGTCGTTCGAACACCGGGTACACGATGGACGACGTCGCTGAGTTCCTTTACCTGGTCGTAGCGTTCCGGGGAAGGTTCGTCAACCAGATAGAACAGGAACTCGGGCCAGTTTTGCGTCTTCCGTAATGCCTCAGCGGCGGCGACGAGTTTTTCTTCGTTATAGAATGTCCCGTCGCCGGGAATGCCTGTGGCAAGGAAAGGCAGAGGGCGGCCCGCTGCCAAAAGGCCGGACTCACGCAGAAGCTCCATCTGGCGCATGAGGCTGTAGCACACACCGGAGCTGTTACTCAAGCCAGAGTGATCGAAAGAGATCGCGATGGATCCGTCGGGCAATCTACGCTCCACACTCGAGTAGACACTCACCGAGTTGCACCCGTGCGCCTTCATGTCGATCATGCATCGCTTGAAGTAGTCCTCCGTTCGGAACTCAGGGAACTGTTCTCCGTGACGATAGAACATCCCATAGGTCGCCTCAGGCTCTGGCAATTGCAGCGGAATCACTTCAACACGCAAGGGCAGCGATACCTGAGTTGTTTCATCGGCAGTGATGATCAGACTCGACCGGTACGAGCCGGGCTTCGCATTGGACGGCGCATGGACAGTAACCCAGAAACGTTGCGTCTCTCTTTCCGGAAGCTCCACGGGGGCATTGGGAAAGATGAAGAGCGGGCGTCGCTCATACCGCTGACCGGGTTGGAGGGGCGCGCTGTTGGTGAGCCAACGCGTGATCGAGCGAACCACACCAACCTTCACTTGCGCAGCGGGCAGGGCCTCTCCCGCCGGGCCGTGGAGGTCACCTGCCAGCGTGACCCTCAGATTCTTCAGTTCGCGGATCGCTGTGAGGGAAAGTGCGACCGGCTCGTACTCCCCTATCGACAGCCGGCAGACGAGGCCTTTAACAACCTCGCTGCGCGTCGGGTAGTAGGTCGGATACACCAGGTCCATCCAGTGTTGTTGAGAGACGAGATATCCACGCGCGCTTTCAGCACTTGTAACCTGCGGGAACGGGTTCGGCGCGGGTGAAATGTCGCCGATCTTCACCGTGTCGTCCTCTACCAACTCAATCGAGTCAAAGAGAACCGAGCCTGTTCCATATCTGCGACTCAGGTAGAATCCGATCTCGGTCTGGTCCTCCGTGCGGAACGGGAGAACCGATTCGTTCCACTTGCTGGACCCGACGTAGGCATCGCGGCAAGACAGGAAGTCAAGGCCGTTGGGCTTGAGGATGCCAAAGGTGTGGTGGGCCGGTCCGTCACAGCGTATCTTGCACCGGGCGAGGTATCCCGTGTGAGGCTTGACCTTGACTCCCATGAGCCGCGCCCCGGATAGCTTGAGCGGGTCTCCGCAGCCACAGCGCAGGTAATGACCTCCGTCCGCGGCAGGACCCTCCTCAATTCTCGAGACACTGTCAATCTGCCAGGGATGGCCCGCCAAAGATTCCTGACCACCCTCAAAGCTATCCCAGAAGGTTCGGCCAGAGTCCGAGGCGGCAGACACTTTCCACCCGAAGCTCAGGGAGGCAACGAGAAGTCCGAAGAGGCTGACCCATCTTACTGATCTTGCACGGAGTATCAAGATAGTTCTCCAATCTACCGATGGTTAGTGTTTTGGTCACTCAGAGAGCTTGCGCGTGCCGTGTCGCCTTCTCCCAGATCATGCCCTGTTTAGGTCGCTACCTGAAATCTGCTATCGCCTTCACGATCTGCGAATAGCTCTGCCGCCAGGCAAACCGCGGCACGTTTTCCGATACCTGGATCTGCAGGCGACCGGACCGGCCCGCCTGTTCGAGAATCTCCATCGTCTTGTCATAGATCACCGAAGGCTCGGCGATATGAACCGAGGACGGGTAGTTCACGAACACACGGAGGTCGGGACGGCTGGCAAGCACCTCGGCGGGTGTCGTGTCGTTGTCGGGTGGAGGCGAAAGGGAGTCTATTCCGTTCACGGCTGAATCGCGGAGGTCGTCCAACAATGGTTTCAGGTCGCCATCAATATGGACGAAGACTTTCACCCCGAACGGCTCCACCATCTCGGCGAGGCGGTTGTAAAGCGGGACGCAGTATCTGCGGAACTTCTCAGGGCCGATGGCTGGCGCCGTGATGTTGTCCGGGAAATCTACAAACCGCAACGGCGCCACGGAGGCCGCTTTGCGGACAACCTCGAATATCTCCAGGTCGATACGAGTCAGCTCACTGATCACTTCTTCAACAAGGTCGGGGCGGTCCACGAAGTGCAACGACAGATCCATCAGGCTGACCCACTGCACCCACAACTGCTGCCAGGGAGTGCGCATGACCGCCGGCATCGGAAGGCCATTCTCACCCAGCTCTTCCTGGTCGCGTAGAAAGCGCTCCACGTCTTCACGCACCACGACGTCCCGCAGATAGGCCAGCAACACCTCGTAGTCTTCCGGTTCCTTCACGTAGTGCTCGTGAACCGCAGAGGATCCATAGACAGGCTCGTAGAACCGCTTCTCGGTCAAGACCCCGGCGGGTGTGATTAGCGTGATGAGACTCCCCCGGGATCCGTTGTCCGGAATATCTTCCGACTCGAATCTGCAGTTGGGGGTCTCGATAGTATGGACTCCCGACCAACGCAGCACGCCCATGTTCTCCCTGCCAATCACCGACCACACTTCAGCGTTTGGCGCCGCGAGACCGTCATACTGCACGAAGGGAACTCGGTCATGTTTCCGCCCCTCGATCACAGCCAGCATTCGGTCACGCATCGACATGTTTGCCATCCTATTCCTCCAAGGGGGCGCCCGTGGTACGGCGCAGTGTTGGCGGGAAGTATAGCTTCCCGCGGCTCAATCTGCAATGGCAAAGGAAAAGACCCTACAAAGGGATCTGCGGCTTGACGAGGTCTCGCAGCACAGCTAATCTAAGACCCATCGGCGTATGGCGTTTCACAACCCACGCGCGCCAATGAGACTTACAGGGAGACCTACCATGCCGAAAATCCTGAGCGTGAGTGTTGCAGTCATCCTGACCTTGAGCGCGGTTCATGCCTCGGTCACGCTGGAGAACTCACGATTTCGCGCGACGCTTTCAGATACCGGTGTCTGGACCTCGCTGGTGGAGAAGACCACTGGGCATGAGTTGTGTTACACGTCGGCTAATGTCCCGTTTGCAGCCATCGCAGTCGGAGGGAAGGAGTTCCCTGTTGTCTCGGTATCGCATGCAGACTCCGGTATCATCCTCAACTTCGGAAATGGAGCTTCGTTGACCTACCGCCTTTTCCCCGAGTCGAACTGGATTCGGTTCCGCCTTGAATCCTTCACGGGACCAAGACCGGATCGGTTGGACTTGATGCGATTGCCGGTGGCGATCACG
This sequence comes from Armatimonadota bacterium, assembly GCA_016199605.1. GTDB lineage: Bacteria > Armatimonadota > Abditibacteriia > CG2-30-59-28 > CG2-30-59-28 > JACQGJ01. The sequence goes on from JACQGJ010000148.1 coordinate 6,199, forward strand.
GAGAGAGTCGGTCCGCGACTGAACATCGCCTGGGACGACAACCACTGCGTCTGCCTCATGGCGGCAACGCGGCAGGCGGACTGCGGAGCGAGACGGCAGAAAGACTATGCACTGCTGCGGGCGAGCACACAGGACACTCCCGGTCCGAAGATGGAAGGGGCGAGTGTGGCGCTCATCGTCTGTTCCACGAACGAGTTCCAGACCCTCGCGAAACGGGCGGCTCGTGCTTTCGGTCTCCTGACCAATGAAGACGCACGGGGGACTCCCTCCAAAGAGACTGACCTGGCGCGGGGCTCCTATTGGTTCCTGGGCGGTCTGGGTGTTCAGGACGTAGAAAAGGCCCTTCACTATTGCCGTCGTGCCGGTATCAAACAGGTGATGCTCTCCTCGGGGGTCTGGTGCCGCTCGGTCGGCCACTACCTCTTCAACAACAACTCCTGCCCAGAGGGGGAAAAGAGCCTGAAGAGGATTGTCGATCAGTTCCACAAGGCGGGCATCCTGGTCGGGATGCACTGCTTCGCCTCCAAGGTAGCGAAGATCGATCCCTACGTAACCCCCGTCCCCGACCGGCGGTTCTGGGTGGATATGCAGTCTTCCCTGGCAGAGGATATCGCGGTCTCCTCCTCAGCGATCCGATGCACGACCAGCCTCAACGAATGGGCCGGCAGCCCCGTGGCGAAACAGAAGATATGGGAGGGTGGAGTTCGACTCCATCAGGAGGTCCTTATTGATGACGAGATCATTCAATATGACTCCATTGGCCCAGAGGGCCGTTGCGACACATTTCTTGGGTGCAAGCGTGGAGCTTACGGGACCACGCAAGCTGCTCACACAGCAGGCTTACAGGCACGGCACTATGGTGTGGATGGTTGTATCAACGGCTATATCGTCGATCAGGAGACGAGTCTTTTGGAGGAGACCACAGATCGTCTCGCGCGAATCTTCAACACATGCGGGTTCGACATGGTCTATTTCGACGGCGGCGAAGACGTAGACAATACTCGGTTCAACTACTACGTCTCCAAGTTCCAGGAAACCGCAATGCGCAAGTTCAACAAGCGTCCTTTGATTCACATGGGGACGATCATGACGCACCTTCTGTGGCATTCCTTCACTCGCAGCGCCACGGTGGACGTTTATCTCTCGACTCTCTACGGTGCGATCATCTCCGGGCAACC
>JACQGJ010000149.1 GCA_016199605.1 Armatimonadota bacterium
ACGGCCAACACCTCGCCGGACTTCGCCCTGTACTCCGATGGCGTGCTGTCCATCGAGGAGAACTCTTTTGAGTTCAAGGTGAAGCCTGGTCGCTACGCGGTGACGGCGGTGATTGGCGATCTTTCGCCGGGCGAAGGGCGACCCGGAAACTCCCTCTGGGCAAACGGAACTCAAGTCGCCTCGAACGAGATGACCAACGCAACCGTGAAAGCCTTCCGCTTCCCCGTTGAGGCCGCTGAAGGAAGAATCTCCCTGCGATTCCGTGCGGATAGCCTTCAGAAATATGTGACCGTGATTGCGGTGACGGCAGACCCTCTGGTGGAAGGAGAGACTTGCGCCCCTTCTGTCAAGGAGCTTCCTGAGAAGCTCCCGACTACGGAAACCTACAGGAGCAACTGGAGCCGATATGAGGACCTCCTCCTCGCGGACTGGGAAAAGGCGAAGGCCGAGTTGAAGGCGGAGGGAGTGGATTTCGAATTCTGGCGCAAGGAGTCAGCCAGGTTGCGACAACAGAAAGGGTATCGCGAGTATTTCGGATGGGGCCTGGGGTCGTGGGAAAGGCTGGAGGAGAGGATGGGAGCGATCAGCCTGCAGCGGATTTGTCCGGTTTTCACCGAGATGGGGGTGGATGGGTTTCTGGCCAATTCACCGATAGCTATCCGGGAGCTTCCGAAAGGCGGTCTTAAGCGCGCGGTTGCCGGGCACGCCGAAGGTTTCCCTCAGCAGGACATGACGGGGATTACGCTCAACCTGATGAAGAAGGCGGACGGCACGACAACAACCATTCCGCGGGTGTGGTCCAATTGCGCCCCCGAAAGCCTCAAAGCGTTTCAGGACCTCTGGCGGAAGACTCTCACAGCCGGCGCCCCGGGGGCTTCCTTCTTCATGATCGACGAGCCGCGCGGCATGTGGTATTCGGGGACGATCGGAGACTACAGTGAGCCTGCGCAGGCGGCCTTCAAACGATGGGCTGCCGCGCATGGCTGGACCGATCTCGCGGCACGAGGTATCCCCGAACGCGGAAGGACTCTGGACTTCTACCGATTCTATCAGTTCCGACTGGAATCCGTGGCGATGTTCGTTAAGAGTTCCCTCAAGGGTACTCCTGTCGAGAAGGTTCCGACGGCGCCTGGAAACGGCAATGTCGGCCCCGAGCAGATGAACCACAACTCCTACTGGCCGCCGGCCATGGTCCGACACGGACTGATCGCCGCGTCGTGGGCCTATGACTCGCCCGCCTCGTGCAAGATGTACGCCGAGACCCTTCGCATGGCCGAAGAGGCAGGGGGGCAGAGCTGCATCGTCCCCCCGTTGTATGCAGAAATGCACACACCGATCCAGGAGGTTCCCATGACGACGGCGTGCGTCAGCGCGCTGAATACAAGAGTCTGTCCCTGGCATTTCAGCGGCCCGCTGAATGGACCGAACCGGTCCCAGTGGATGAAGTCCGTCTATTACGGCTCGCGTCTCGCCCACGCGACCACGGGGCTGGCTCACACTCCTGCGGTTTACGTTTGGTGTCCCGAGTCGATTGTCTACAACGACCTCGTTGACTTCAACCAGGCGGAAGCAGGCAATTGGAGGAAGGTTTGGCAGACCTTGTTCGACGCGAACATCGACTTTGGTGTCACGAACTTGATCGCCATCCCCAAAGGCACCGTGCTGCTCTATGCCTGTGTCCGGCCCGTCTTGAACGGAGAGGAGTTCTCCCGCCTCAGGCGGTTCGTCGAAACCGGTGGCACCGTGCTGTGTGCTTTCACCGGTCCGCCCGAGTCGCCTGACGGTGCAAGGATTCCGAACTGGGACGCCCTCCCCAAAGACCGGGTGATTCGCGTCGAGTTGGACCCCCGCAGGTTGAAGGAAGCTGTGACATCCCGCACAAGAGGAGGCAACTGGGTTGCAGTAAACCCAAGTGTGAAGACCTACTTTTACAACCGGAACGGGGCGAGGGTGCATCTGTTGAACAACACGGACCATACTGTGCCTGCCACGGAGATTGCCCCCAACGGGGTCAAGGACCTGCTCACCGGCAAGGAGATACAGCAAGGCTCTCCGGTAGCGATTCTTCCTGGTGGCTACGCGCTGGTTGAAGAAAGAAGATAGGCGCCTGATCCCAGTGACGCGCGACTTTTCGCATACATAGACACTCAAAGAAACCGTGTGATATAATCCGGTTGTTAATCTTCCATCCTTAGTCGATGGGGGCGTGAAATGAAGAGAGCTATCCAATTCAGTCTGATTCTTTCAACCTGCTTCGTGTCCGCCAGGGTATGGGCAGGACCGTTCTCGCTCGTGTCCAAGGGGCATTGGGCCTATGCCGCTCTCGATGAATTGGCCAAGGCGGGGTATCTGGACCGTCAGACTCTGGGGGCAGCCGAAGAGCGCTCCTGCTATGAGGTCTCCCAACAGATCGTTCAGGCGGCGCAGCACTGGGAGAAAGCCTCCCAGAATGACGATCTGAAACAGGTTGGCAGGCATCGTGACCAATTGATGCGACTCATTGATGAGTTCTCAGAGTCCATCGCTCTTTTCAACATCACTCCCCAATCCTTGAAAGACCGGCTCGAGCCAGTCGTTGTCACTCCCGCGACCGGTCAGACAGAAGCGAAACCCACCACCCCGGAGGTCCGGACTCCCGCTGCAAAGTCGAACTCAGCCGAGAGCCTCCCACTGGACATGTCGGCACTGATCGGCATGACACCGGTGGACTCGCCTTTTGCAGACCTCGCGTCCCGCCTTGAGCCGAACACCATCTTGCGGTCCCTCGTTTCCCAGGAAACCAATGTGGAAAGCCATGCGACCATCGGGCCCATGCCTGTTACGAGCGTCCTTCGGTCGTCGAGTTTTCAACAGTCCTCCCCTGCCACCAAAGCAGCCAGGGACCTAATGCCGTTAGTCCCCGCGGGAACTGAGAACGGAGCTCATTCACAGACTGTGCCTTACCTCTTTTCAACCGATGTCGCCCTCCCTCTGACAGACAAGGTGAGTCTGCTGGCCGCCTACTCCCACGCTCTGGACAATACCTTCAAAGACTCCTCCGCCTGGCAGGCGGGCGCCATGTACTCGCCGGGGCGGATGTCCATCGGAGCCTCTCTTCATTCTTTGGACGAAGGCTTCTTTGCGCAGAAGGTTCTCAGTGAGTCTCTGTCGGGCAGAGATACGGGTCGAGACACCTTCCACAGCAACGGTCGAATCTCAGGGTTCACCGGTTTTGTGGGGTACAAATGGGGCGCGATGGACTTAGCCGGTCGTTTGGAGGGATACGGCGATGAGACATCCCTCGGTCTTATGCGGTACACCGGCCAGGTCGGATACCGCAGTTTGAGGGACCGGCTCGTTTTGGGGCTGACGTTGACCCGATCCTATAGTTTCCGCCCCGACCTCCTCGATACGCTCAATACCTCCTTCGGTGTCGGTTATGCCATCACGTCAACCTCGAAACTTGAGTTCACGTATATGCTGAGAGACTACAATCCAAACGGGTTGCCCACCACCGATCTTGACCGCACGCACGTTCTGGCCGGTAAGTTTTCCGTCAGATTCTAACCGCCCTTCCACGGACCAAACCTCTTGAATGCTGCGCACAAACTGAGTCTGCGGCTTTTGCTGACCGGCAGACTTCTGGCAGGGCCGTTCCTCTTCACGCTTTCCCTCACACCTCGCGGTTCTCTGATTGCCGACAGTGTCAAGGCTCGCCCTCGTGAAGAGCCAAAGCCCCTTTCCGGGTCGATCACCGCCCGGAAACAGGAATTCGACCTCGATGAAAACCAGGTCCACGCGGAAGGCAACGTTCGAATGGAGTATGCCGACATGCAGTTGGAGTCGGACACTCTCGACGTAGACTTGAAGGCCCAGAGTATCGAAGCCTCGGGGAATGTCAGAGTAAAGGCCCGCGGCGGGTTGCTGGAGGGGAATCGGTTCCTCTACCGGTTCGGAACCAGAGAAGGCTCTCTGGATACGGCCAGGGTCACTTTCGAGAGAGCTGTGTTCCAAGGGAAGCAACTGGAACTCAAAGGAGATGAAGTAGCTATCCGGGCTGCGAGCGTGACCACTTGCAGTCGGGAGACAAACCCCCACTACCGAGTGACGTGTCGCAGTCTGGTGGTTCAACCGGGGAAGCAGGCGAGGTTGAACCACGTGACCTTGTGGCTGGGCAGTCATCGAATTCTGACAGTCCCCAAACATGTGGTCAGTCTTGCGAAAGCGAAACCAACGCGCGCCCGGCTCGTGCCCAAGCCAGCCGTGAGCGGCACCGATGGGCTGCTTCTTCAGTCCGGATTCAACTACCCCTTGTCCAAGAATCCCGCCGGGCCTGAGATCGAGTTCGAACTCGGCCTGTCGACGAAACGAGGGTTCCGCGGGGGAGCCGAATTGAGCGTTCGATCAGAGCACGTAGAATACGGTATCAACTACGCAACCCGGGAAGTGCTCCGAGATCTGCTGACCTCAAAGGTGTTTCTCGACAAGACCCCGGAGGTTTTTTTCAACCTCCGTAATTATCCCATCGGCAGAAAACTCATGGTGGACGTCTCCACCTCGGCGGGAAATTTCCGGGAGGAGAAACCGTTTCTGGCCAACTCTTCCCGAACCAACCTGGCAGTTCGTTTGACGCCTGATTTCGGGAGTCCGTCGCATCCTTCAGCCTTCTTCGGTTCGGCGTTTGCCCGAAAATCCTGGTACGACCACGGCCAGGACTATGAGGTGCTTGGGGTGGCAGTTGGCCTGAGGGGGAAGCTGGCGAAGAGGATTGAGGGATCGATTCAGTACATCGCCCATGACATTGGTGGCGCGACGCCTTTCCGATTCGATCTGATCGAGATCAAGAGGGAAGTTCTCCTTGACACAAACATCACACTCTCTGAAAGATGGAAGATTCCGTTCCAGACCTACTACGATCTTGACCGCCATTCCTTTCCCAAGAAGAGATTCGGCCTTTTGCGGTCACTGGACTGTCTGGACTATGGCCTAACCTACGACACCGCCCGCAAGGAATTCAGTGTTGAAGCGAGGCTGCGCGGCCTGGAGCCTTAGTACTTGTTGTTGTTGATTTCATAAATACGGTTACGCAAATCAGGAGACCCCTGCGAGTTTATCTCGCAGGTGAATGCGATTGCTCAGCTAACGCGGCGTCAGACTCCCTCTTGCTAACCCCTGCCAGTTCATCTGGCAGGTGAAGCAGATTGACTGGCTATGTGGCAACGGAACCGTCGCACCTTCTTCACCTGCCAGATGAACTGGCAGGGGTTGTTTCCGCCATGCACAGTCCAGTTAGCCGTCCAATCTCATTCACCTGCGAGATGAACTCGCAGGGGTGCATTCATATTCGTCACCGAACTTATGAGGAACAGCACTTAGTACTACAACCGCATTTGGCTGGAGACCCGTCTTTGCCCCCTCGTTTTCGCGGACTTTTGGAGCCCGAAGACGGATTTCGGCCACCTGAACGGCACATTGGCGGGGTCAAAAGAGCCCGGGCGAACATAACTGCGGTTGTAGTACTAGAAAGTCAGTTTCTGTCTACGGGTTCCAATTCCCAGGAGGAGCCCGATCAGCAGCATGCTGCTCAACATGCTACTTCCCCCGTAACTCAAGAAGGGCAGAGGCACCCCCGCAATGGGCATCACCCGCATGGTCATCCCGATATTCACAACCACATGGAAGGCCAGGAGAGATAGAATCCCCGACCCCATCAGTGACCCCAGGGGGTTCTCGTTCTCGCTCACGATCTGAATCCCCCGCAGCAAAAGGACCAGGTACAGGGCGAGTACCATCGTGGAACCGACAAAGCCGCCCTCCTCGCCGACGATCGTGTAAATGAAGTCCGTATGCTGCTCGGGGATGAAGTTCAGCTTATTCTGGGTCCCGTGAAACAATCCCTTCCCCCAAAGCTGCCCCGAGCCAATGGCGATCTGTGATTGAATGACGTGATATCCCGCATCGAGAGGCGAGAGGTCCGGGTGAAGAAAGGCAGCCAGCCGGTCCTTCTGATAAGGCCTGACCAAGTTCAGGTGCCAGGCGAGGGAAAAGAGGAGGCCCCCCCCCACCATGATCGCGGCCAGGTGTCGCAGTCGGGCGCCTGAGATGAATAACATCCCGAGCCAGAGAGCGACGATGACGAGGGCGGTTCCCAAGTCCGGTTGGATCAAAACGAGAAACATACACGGAAGAACGTGAAGCAGTGATTTGATTACGGTCGAGAATTCACGGATCTTGTCTTGATGCTCCAGCAGAAGAACGGCCAGGGTGATAATGATCGCCGGCTTTGACAGCTCAGAGGGCTGGAGCTGAAAATAGCCCAGGTTGACCCATCGCTGCGCCCCCCCGGCTTCGTACCCCAAGCCGGGAACAAGGACCGCACTCAACAGGGCCAGGTTGATTCCGTAGATCCAGCGGTTGACCCGCTCAAAAAACTGCCAGTCCACAAACAGGGTCAAGGACATGACCCCCAGGCCGAGCACGAACCAGACAACCTGCTTGTTTCCGTAGCCGGACAAATAGGGATTGTCGTGGGTGGCGCTGCGGACCGCGAGGCAACCCAGGACACCCAAAGCAACCACTGACAGGAGGAGCACTCCGTCCAGATTCTTGAGCGTTTTCCTGTCAAAGAGAAACATAGCGGTTCTTCGGGGCCGTGGGTGCCGTGGTGTAAAAGCCCGGGGCGACGGATCCCCGGAGAACCTCTCCGCCGGGCCCGGAGCCTATTGCACGATTACACCATTCAACTTATACTGACACTGCTCGACGCGAGCCATTATAACATAGACAAGATTCACACTGAGTGCGCAGATTCAAAGTCCTTCACAATACAAAACCATCACCCCGCATCGTCTTGTGGTTGCTCTTGTATTTCCTCCCCGTGGTCGTGAGATGGCCGGCCTCAGGCGCCGCCCCGCGCGCACCCATCATCGATTCCCAGTCCCTGACAGTCCGAACGCTGGGTAACGGACTACGCGTTGTAATCCGCGAAGCGCACTCCGCTCATGTTGTCGCCTTGCACGTATGGGTTCGCGCCGGCTCGCGCTATGAGACACCGGAAAACAATGGGATCTCCCACGTCATCGAGCACATGGTGTTCCGAGGATCGCAGAACAAGAAAGCCGAGGAGGTGAGCAACGAAATCGAGAGCGTTGGAGGCTACACGAATGCCGAAACCACAAGAGACGCCACTCGTTACTATGCTATCGTTCCCTCCGCTCATCTCGACCTGGCTGTCAAAGGCTTCGCCGACGCTCTCCTGCGACCGACCTTTCGACAGTCCGCCCTGGATTCGGAGAAGCGAGCCATGACTGTAGAACTCGGGCGTCGGCTCATGAATCCCATCGTTGCCATTCAGGAAATGGTCGAGGGTAAGGCCTTCAAGATCCATCCCTACGGGCTGCCGATGGGAGGAAAGGTCTCCAACCTCGAGAAGATCACAACCGCCATGATCCAGGACGTCCATCGGCGTTTCTACGTGGCCAAGAACATGACCGTCGTCGTAGTGGGGGAGGTGAACCCGGAGGACGCTTACAAGTTAGTCGCCGAGGCCTTTGGGCCCGCGCGCAGCGATCCTCCACCAAAGACCGTTGTCCCTTCAGAGCCCCCGCAGTCCGACCTCCGCGAAGTCACGGACAGTCGCGACGTTCAGCAGACCGCGATGACCCTCGCGATGCACGCGCCGGGAATGAACACGCCGGACGCCGTACTCGCCATGGACGTCCTGATTACCTTGCTGGGCGAAGGGAAAACGTCTCGCCTGCAAAAGGTCCTGAAAGGCACGCCCTCACTGGTCCTGGAGTATGAAGTCGACTTCCTGACGCAAAAGGACCCGGGGCTTTTTGCTGTCACGTGCGTGCTGCCTCCGGAGAACCTCGAGGCGGCGCGCGCGGCGGTTCTGAAGTCCATCGCCGACCTGCAGGAGACGCCGGTCGGCCCGGCGGAGCTTGCAAAAGCAAAAACGCTGCTGGAAGGACAGTATGCTGCGTCCAATGAAACCTTCGAGGGCCAGGCGGGTTCACTGGGTTTCTATGAGGCGATCGATTCCTATCAGTTTGCCTTGACTTATATTGATCGAATCAGAGAGGTGACCGTAAGTGACGTTCAACGGGTCGCGAAAGGATATCTGACGACTTCTGCCTACACCTTCGGAGTCCTCCGCCCGAGGGCCTTGAAACCCCTGGTCATGACCCCGGAAGCCAGGGTCGTCTTGGGTCCAGCCGAGTGGAGGCTCAATTGACACCCTGGCGTCCAAACATGTTCGGCCGTGTTTCCCAGGGGCTTCTCCTGGTTTCTTTTTTGCTGAGCCACGGGAGGGCCGCCTTGGCCGCCCCGGAAACGGCGCGCCCCCTCAAGAAGTTGCTTCCCAACGG
>JACQGJ010000150.1 GCA_016199605.1 Armatimonadota bacterium
ACTTGAGGAAAGCCCATGTTCCATATTTTCCGCCAGATGGGAACCGTTTGCCCAATCCGGTCTTGGTACTTCGCCAGCAATTCCTCACCCACGGCAATGCCATTGAGCAGTTGCTTGTCCGTTGCGGGCTTCGTGGTGAAGTAATACTGTAGCCTCATTCCCAGAAATCGCCAAGTGAAAAAAGTGATGACCGCCGCCGCGTAATCAGGAACCCATTGGGTGAGGATGAACCACAGGACGACCAATGCGGCAAGATTTGTTCCACAACGAGGATGCGGACGCGGCATCGTTCGGACAACAGCGAGGTCCAAAGGAAGACCTCGTTCAATGGCGTGGACCGTCTGGTGTTCCGCGGCATGATAGCCCGCCAAAGGCAGCAGTCTCAGGCACAGGAGCCACCCGACGGCCTCCACAGTCACCATGCAGTAGTAGACTACCATCTCGGTTTGCCCTCGCAGAACGGTTACATCCGGTGAGAGCACGACGTCCGTCCATCGTGTATGGAGAACCTGATCTACGGCGAAGGCCAACGCGAACAGAACCGCATGGGTGGCACCGGACATGAGCATCATGGCAGCGCCGGTCAGCATCAACGCGTACTGATTCGCGCCTGCCGCGACAACCCCGGTGGTCAGGAAGACCCCCATGGGAGTTGCCATGCCGCCGATAGTCGGTGGACGCAGGGATCGGTACATCGCGCTGGTGATATCCGCACGTCTTATCATCCCAAGAAAAGAGCCGTCGATTTCCACGACTGGCAGAGCCTCGACTGCTGTGCGCGCAAAGGTCCCGACGAGATCCGTGACAGGCAGGTCTGCGAGAGCCGGCATCACAGGCGGGGACATGATGTCCCTTACCGTGACGCGCCTGGCGCAGTGTGAACTGTCTTCATGGCCATTATCCGACTCGGGTGCCATCGACCAGGACCGAACCAGATCTGCTTCGGTGACCAAGCCGCTGATGTGTCCGTTTTCGCCAACGGGGAGGGCTGGACATCCCGAAGCTCGCATCAGTTCCGAGGCTCGGCCCACGGAGTCCTCAGGAGAGAGGACGCCGACCGCACGAGTAATGTGGCGGGATAGCACCGGCCCGGTCTGTTGCGACTGCCCGGCTCGGTATTGCTTCATTCTAAGCACTATGATATACTCCCGTCTGTCTCAACGATAGTGCAATAGCTTGGTAGTGGGAGGATACAACCTCCCCGGACGAGTGACTCTGGCGACCGGAACTGACAAGCTATTGCACTATTGCACTTCTTGGAGGAATACAATGGCCAAACGTTGTGATGTTTGCGGAAAGGGTCCTCTGGTTGGCATGAACGTCAGCCACTCGCACCGGCGCACCAAAATGCGCCAGTTGCCCAACCTGCAGCGTGTCAAGGCAAAGGTCAACGGTACGCCTCGCCGCCTGAGGGTCTGCACCTGCTGCCTGAAAGCAGGGAAGGTCAATCGGGCCGCGTAGTGCTGCCGCTCTGCCCGCTTGGAATATCCTGACGGCGCGGCCCGTAAACGACTCGAGCTACAAGGAAGCCCCTACACGAAGCCACGAAGCCCGTATGTGGGCTTCGTCGCGTCTGAGCCCCTCTTCTGTCAGAAGAAGCGGATGAAGACTACCTCCCGCTGAAGCACGATCGCCTGGACTAACTGCAGCCCGGCGAGAAAGGTCAATTCCAGGTTCATTCTAACACGCCGGAGCGAGTCTTGTCTGCCCGTCTCGATGAGGGAATCGGTTTGCTTCAGCCGGGTCTTCCCATATAGACAACCACACAGGAGGACCCCGACCGGGTAGAAGAACATCCAGATCCTTGCGACCTCGGCCCTCACAACGCCACTGAGATCCAGTGCAATGAGTGTGAGCGCCCATGCCGCTCCCAGCCACCAGCAGGTTGCCGTGGCCCGCGCTTCAGAGGTCTCTCCCTCAGGCGCTCCGGGGGAGGGCGCCTTACGAGTTCGCAGCAGCCGTAACACACCCACGCAGCACATCATGCACAAAGCAATTCCAAGCCCCCCCCCAAAGTCGAGTGGATCGACGAAAATCCACTTCCAGTAAGTTCTGGAGAAAGCGTCAGCGGTGACCGTGTGATGCGCTGTCAGGGCCGTCCTGGCGATTCCGAAGAAGTCTATATCGAGGAAGAGATATCCCGCAACGATTGGCGCCGCAACGCCTGCAAGGAAAGCAAGGAACGCTGTTCCCCCCCGGCGGTAATCAACGGGAGTACCGACGGTCTTCCTTCTACCTTCAAGGATTGCCATTCCTGATAGCAGCGTCAGCAGGGCGAAGAGGGAGAGAAATGCGAGGGTCATCATCAGACCCAGACCAAGCCACAGGCCGCTGACCGCAGCGGCGAAGACGGCCCCTCTCCTCTCTCGGGGTCTCCTGAAGGAGTCGAGAGACTGAGTGAAGAGCAGGAAAACCCAGGAGGCAATCGGCACATAAACCTGGTCGATTGTGGGCAGAAAGACGAGCAGGCACGGAACGGTGGCAGCCACCAACAATCCACGCCACGCCAGAGACTCCCCGCCAAAACCACTCAACAGACAGAACACCGGGACGACGAACAGGCATCCCAGCAAGGGCATTAGACGGGCCAGCACTTCGGCGGCAAGGACGTCGCCTGCTGTAAGGCGCACGTTCCAGCGGGCGGCAAACTTCTGCGTGTCTGATATCGCCGGAAACCACCCGGTCTGTAGCAACGCCCCGGAGATCAGAGGGTGTCTGACGACCTTCCTCACGACCCAGTAAAAAAGCAGCGTTCCGGGAGGGTGGGTCTGAGCATGGTAGCTGAACCCCAGCATTCGTTCCGGAAATTCGCGCATGAACTGCCGGACGCCACCGGGAAGAGTGTCGATCTGCAGCGACTCCATGAAGTACGAGGTGGCGACTGGGCTGATGACAACCAACGCCGGATCGTCTGCCGCCGGCCGACCGACCGGGGAGAGGTACCGCATCCCCGACCTAATCCCATAGGACAACAGCACGCATAAAGTCAGTCCCACGCACCGCGCCGGGGCCCTCAACTGTCCCATGTCGGCCCGTTCACCAAAGTAGAAGCAAACGGTTGCGAGGAGCACGAAGGCGATCAACGGCACGATCCCCCCCGTCCAGGGAGTGACCTCGGTTCGATATTGCCAAACCCACTCTCCGGGGATGCCGAGAGGAAAGCTTCGACGAACGACGAGGAGGCTGAACACAAAGACAGCGAACGCCGAGACCATGAGAGCCGGGTCCAACCCGCGAAGCGCTTGCAGAAGCTCCTTCGGTGAGCGTCCCTTGGTGGAAGCATCCTTTGTCGGGTTGTGTGGGGGGGTTGACATGGTCATGCTGGTTACATTTACTGGTGGCGGTCCCGGGCGCGGGGCGCTTGCCGCAACGACTGGATTTCCGAGGGCGTCAACTTCCGATGTTGGCCCGGTTTGAGGTAACCCAACGTGAGGGGTCCGAAGGTCGTGCGGACCAGCCGATCAACCCGGCACCCGACCGCCTCAAACATCCGGCGCACCTGACGTTTGCGGCCTTCGTGGATCTGTATTTCCACACGGCTCCTACCGGGGGCGCGGTCAAGGATGCGCACTTCGGCAGGGGCTGTGGTCCCCTCTTCCAGTCTCACCCCTTGCTTCAGTTGCAGCGCCTTCTCTGCCGTGAGAGATCCACTGACTTCCACTTGGTAGGTCTTCAGAATCCCGTGGCTGGGATGGGTGAGGAGATACGTGAGATCCCCATCATCGGTGAACAGGAGCAGCCCTTCGCTCTCCTTGTCCAGCCTCCCCACGTAATGCAGATGCTGAAGCCCCTCCGGCAACAGGTCGTAGACCGTCTCCGAATGGTGAGGATCCGTGCGGCTGGTCAGCACACCGCGAGGTTTGTTCAAGAGGAGATAGGTCACGGAAGGCGCCGCCGGGAGGAGGAGGGTCTTACCGTCGACCTTCACCTCGTCCCTGGCAGGATCGATCATGGTCTCCGGGACCACGATCTTCTGACCGTTCACCGTCACGCGGCCTTCCCGGATCAGCTTCTCAGCGCCCCGACGTGAGGCGAGTCCGGCCTTTGCGAGAACTCTTTGCAGGCGTTCCATAGAACAATTGCACCAGAAGTAAAAGAAATAGCAGACTCCCAACAAAAGCAACGTAGGGAACTGCTCGGACAGTCCAGGCGACCTCCACGTCCTGAGAGACGAAAACCGGGACGCGGGCCAACTCGTGACCGCCGTTCTCTGCGATGGCCCATCCTGCAAGATCGCCTCTCTTCAAGGGAGCCTCCTTCACGGATAACGCGAGCCGGTCTCTGACCCGGTGTACCCGGTTGGTGGTCACGACCACCTCGAGCGGCTTTCTGAGGATAACCGGGACTCTCGACACCGTGCCCTTGCGCACCTTTGCCTGGGCGATGGGGTGACCTGCTGCAACAAGCCTCACCTTCCGGAAGTTGGAGAAACCATACTTCAACAGCCGCTGCGATTCATCCCATGTGTTCGCGGCCTTCAGGACAACGGCCAGCAACTGCCAATCCTTCTCGGTAGCCGAGGCGACCAAACACCTGCCGGCCTGTCTTGTGTAGCCGGTCTTAACCCCGTCTGCCAGACCCCACCTCGAAAGCAGCCTGTTCTTGTTAATGAGCCGCAGCGTCTTGGGTCCTTTCACGCCGCGCCAGTAAATAGTTGCCACTTTGGTTTCCACGGCCTCCCGGAAAGTGGGAAGAGTCAGGGCGTGACGAGCGATGACTGCCAGATCATAGGCAGAAGTCAGATGCTGGGGATCGTTGAGACCATGTGGGTTCACGAAGTGAGTGTTCATCGCTCCCAGTTCTGCCGCCCGACGGTTCATCCGGTCGGCGAATTGGCTGACCGTCGTCGCGACGTGCTCCGCAGAGGTGACGCACGCGTCGTTCGCAGATTTCAGCAGGATTGCATAGAGGAGGTCGCGTTGCGAAATCTGGTCTCCCGCTTCCAGCCCGGCAGAGGCCTCGCCAGCCGAACGCACCCGGGGGCTGACGGTCACCCATTCTCCCAGTCGCTTGTCTTCGAGAATCAGCAACGCTGTCATGATCTTGGTCAGGCTGGCGGGAGGTCGCGGGAGGTGAGAGTTTCTCTCCCACAAGATCGCGCCGGTGGACACATCCATCAGGATCGCGGACTCGGCAGTGAGGGGTGGAGGCGCGGAAACCGGGTCGAGCGCCTTTGAACTCCCACCTTCGCCGCGGGACGACGGCAGGATCGAGAGCACTGCAAGGGTCGCGAGGACCCGTGATTTTGATTTCAGGATAGGTCGCATGAGTCTGATGTGAGAGGTGATTGCGGCAGGAACGCGTCCAAGAGTTACTCCACGGCTGTTAATCCGTGCGATTTTCAAACGTCCGCAAGATAGCATACCCCCGCCCTCCGGCCAACCCGAGGCTGGCGACAGGAAGGCTTGCTCCCTTGCCCTCATCCTCGTTGTGCGAGGGGCACAACCGGTCGTTGCTCCGGCCCCGTGTATTGGCTGAGAGGTCGGATCAACCGGTTGTTCACAAGCTGCTCCATAATGTGCGCCGTCCAGCCGGTAATGCGCGCAATGGCGAAGAAGGGCGTAAACATGTCGATCTCGAACCCCATCATGTAGTAGGCCGGGCCGGACGGGAAGTCGAGGTTGGGGTAGATGTCCTTCTTCTCGACCATTGTCTGTTCCAGGATGTCGTACATCTCCACCCATTTCTGGCCGCCGGTCAGTCCCGCCAACTGTACCATGTACTTCTTCATGGTGGGGACGCGAGAGTCGCCTTTCTTGTAGACGCGATGACCGAAACCCATGATCTTGCGTTTCTCCGCCAGGGCTTGCAGCATCCAATCCCTCGCC
>JACQGJ010000154.1 GCA_016199605.1 Armatimonadota bacterium
GAGCCTTCGGCGGTTGTCACGGCGACACCGCGGTCGAATGTCACGACCCCCGTTCTGTCGCTGCACTTCGATGGCCACGTGGAAAGCGTCGAGGGTCAGAAAGGAGAGGTTCATGGGGCGACCTCTTACCAGCCGGCGGTTGTGGGGCAGGGACTGCGCTTCGGGAATGAAAGCTGGGCTTCCGTCGCCCATGACAGCAGGCTCAACGGCTCAGACGGCCTGACGGTGGGGCTCTGGTTCAAAATCGAGTCCCTGACCGATATGCCGGTTCTGGTTTCGCATGGACACTGGCTGCAAACCGGTTACTTTCTGCAGTTGATCGGCGGCAAGCTCAGATGGTACGTCGGCCTGGAGGGAGGCGATTCTGTTTATGTGGACGCGGGAGAGATCGGCCCCGGTCGTTGGTATCATGTGGTGGCAACCTACGACGGACTGGAGTCGTGTGTCTACGTGAATGGCTCTCTGGTCGGCTCCACAAAGAAGGCGGGAGGGATCGCGCCCTTCAATGGAGACGTACACATCGGACAATACCAAGACATTGGGTCCCAGTATCAAGTACGCGGGGTGATGGACGAAGTGCTCATCGCCAATGGCGCGATGCGCGGCAGTGAGGTTCGCAAAGCCTACCTGCGCGGCCTTTCGGCGAATCCCTCTCTGGCGCCCCCCACCTTTTATGCGAGGACTGCCATCAAGCCGGTCATTGACGGTGAGCCGGCGAAGTCCAAGCCGTTGATGGACTTCAGTTTTGAGAAGGATACACCGAGCTGGAGATTCCGTGACGGAGTCTGCCAATTGGGCGTTGTGCAACAGGGGGCACACACCGGTCAAGCGTGCCTCAAGGTGGACATCGGCGACGGCGCGGCGCCGTGGGGTTCCTGCCTCATCAGTGACCAGTCCTACGACGTGAGCAAGTATCCCTTGCTTGATTTCTGGTTCAGGACCGACAGCCCGGAGTCAGCCTGTATCATGGCGAACCTCGGAGGCGACCAGGCGATGGAGTGGTACTCCTTGGTTTTCTGCGGGGAAGACCAATATCGCCCGGTGGGAAGAATCACGCAGTTCCTTGCTGATGGCAAATGGCACCACGTTACTTTCGACCTGGGGGCGGCTCTTGAGGGCGCGGTCGGTAAAAAGGATCTCACAGTCCACCACCTTATCTTCGGCAGTTGGAAGACGCCGGGGCCGTTCACGTATTGGTTTGACGATCTCAGAATCTGCGGACGAGACCCTGGCGAATGACAGAGGGGAAATGTGGTCCGCTCGCTCTGGCGGAAGCAACTTGCGGCCGCGGTTGGAACAACGCCACCGAAGAGTCCCTGAAGAGCGGGAAGGAAGTCGAGCGGAGTGATGTCAAGTAGTGTTCAGTATCAGGTCTTCCTGAGACATTTCCCAGTTAGTGGTTCCCACTACAACCGGCAAATCACTTTGCGTGCGCGCTCTGCGGTTCTCAGCGTCTACTCCGCGTGCTCCGCGTCACATACGCTCTTTGGACGCGGAGCACGCGGAGTAGACGCTGAGAACCGCAGAGAATGGACCAGGACAACATCCAACTGCTTTGTCCCAGATAATCTAAGGGAGAGTCCATGATGAGATCTGTGCCTCGTTCTGTCAGAATGTGGGGTCATTGCGCCATCGGTCTTGCGCTCGTAAGCGTTGTTGTGTCTCCTCAGTGGCTTCACACATTGGGCTATGAATACCTCGTGCCCGGATATGACGTTCCAGCATTGCTCTGGTTTGGAGGTTTCGCAGCCATCGGCGTGGTCGTGTTGACCAGCATCGTTGCCACTATCAAAGGCATCAAACACAAGTCGCCATGGTCAGTCGTCGAGGGAACCTCTGCATTGTTGCTGGAAGGAGCCCTTTTGTGGTCAGGTCTGCAATCCATTCTGATATTCCGGGAATCAGGTTTGTTCTGACGATCCGAGCCTGAAATTCATCAGCGTGAGGATTGTATCGTTCCATTCGCAGGAAGTTGCACATCACACCCGTTTCGAGGTGCCCCATGCTAAGCCGAGGATTGTTCCTTCTTGCCGTATGGCAGATTACAGCCTCCTTTACCACTGCCTTCTCGAGTGACAACTCCGAATTCCCAAAACCGGAGCAACGCGTGCTCAACGTTAACTGGGCTGACGTGCCGCCAAAGGTGGACGGCAACATGGACGATGCTTGCTGGAAGGAAGCGGAGGTAGCGAAGGACTTCGCTCTGTTCAAGTTCGCCGGGTGGGCAACGCAGAGGACGGAGGTGCGAGTGTCGTATGACGCCGAGAACCTGTATGTCTTCTGGCGACTTCACGAGGCGAAGATGGACAAGCTGGTCGTGGGCGGAGCAGAAGACGCGAGAGATTTCGTCGAGTGGGAGGATGTCGGCGAGCTGTTTCTCGATCCGGGACGGACGGAGAAGGACTACTACCACTTTGTCGCGACACCTCTCGGCGCTCGGTATGATGACTCCACTCGGCACGGCGGTCGCGGCAATTTCACCCCCGACTGGGAATGCGCTTCGGGAAGGTTCGACGGAGGCTGGACCTTGGAGGAGGCGATTCCTTTCGGCGAGTTGGCCGCGGTCGGTCAGATGATGGCAACGCCGCAAGTCGGGGACCGCTGGGGCATTCAGTTCTGCCGCGACCAGGGCAACCTGCACGAGTGGTCGCAATGGGTCCCGACGAACATGGGCTTCCACGAGCCGAAGAGCTTCGGCAATGCCATCTTCCGCGGGCGCAGGTCGGGGGAGCCGCTGCCCTCCGTGCGGAAAGCCGATCCGGGTCATCTCTTCTACGGACCGGACGCGTTGTCTTTCACGGTTGAGGGCGCGACCTCTGTGGAGGGGAAGTGTACCGTTGCGCGAGACGGGAAGCAGATTGAGGAAGGTCAGGTTAAGCTGCAGCAGCGCGATGGAGTTGCTCACTTCCCCTATCATCTGCTCGACGCAGGGAGCTTTCGGTTCAGGCTTGAGTTGACCAGCGGAGGCAAGAGTTTCTACTCCGGGCAAGCCGCTGCCTTCCTGCCGCCAACGCGTGAGACGCTCGTGACAATGGAGAAGGAAATTCGCGAGGGGCAGAGAACGCTCGCTCGCTTGGGCAATCGGCATCCCGCCTTTGTCGGACTGCGGCAGCGCGTGGATGAGTTCGACGAACGCAGCGCCGCCGCGAGACACCAGGTCGCCAAAGCGAGAGACCTGACCGCAGACGAGTGGCGCGCGCTCGTTGACCAGAGCGATACCCTCATTGCCGAATGGTCGAAGCTGCAGCGGGACCTGAACCTTGCTGCGCTGTACCGTGGCAAAGCAGGGACGCCACCACAACTCTTCGCCGTCGGCAACGCCACGGAAAGCGACAAGGTTTACAGAGATACGCTGTACCGCGGCTCCCTCACCGAACCGATTCGGCTATCGCTTGCGGGTAACGAGTATGGTTCCTTCCAACTCGTCATGCTGCCGTTCTGGCGGGACCTCAGCGATGTCACCGTCTCGTTCAGTCCCTTGCGTGGTCCGAAGGGGCGGGTTGTCCCACAGGAGAATTGTCGGTGGTTCCGAATCAGTTACGTGAAGCTTGAAGGCGTGAATCCCAAGGACTTGTCCGCGCACGCTTACGAACCCGATCCTTTGATGCCGGCCGAGCCTTTCACAGTTCCTCCGGGAGAGGTGAGTGCAGTATGGGTGGACGTGTTGCTTCCCGAAGGGACTCCGGTAGGAACCTATCGAGGAAGGGTGACGGTCGCCTCCGGCGGGCAGAGCGTGAGTCGCGATGTTGAAGTCAAGTCCTATGGCTTCGACATTCCGAAGAAGAGTTCTCTCGAAAACGACTTCTGGTTCGGTCTCTACCAATGGAACTGGTTCTACAAACCGCTGAACTACACGCCCGAGCTGCACGCGAAACACGCAGAGGTCCTCGGCCGCTACCGCATCAGTTCCATCCCGAATGACTGGATTACATTGTGTCCGCAGGTTCCGATCTATGTCGAGCCGGACGGCCGGTTCACCTTCGACTGGGCGACATTAGACAAGTACATCCAGAACGGACTGAAAAACGGCACCAGCGCCTTCTGGTCGGCTTTGAGCTGCAACTCGGGCTGGACGGCGTGGATGAACAACCCCAACGTGCAGGTCACCGAGCGCGCCACCGGGAAGAAGGTTCCACTCGGCAACTACATCACCGGTAAGAGCCAGTATGAGAACCCCGCGTATCGTGACTTCCTCATCGCCTACGTTCAGCACCTGAAGGACCTCGGTGTCAATGACATCTCCTACTACGAGCTTTTCGACGAGCCGAATGACAACTCCCGCTGGCTGCAGATGATCGAGCATCACCAGTTCTTCCGCAAGGTTGTGCCGGACCTGCACTTGCTCTGCTATGGTGTTGACCCGACTCAGGTGAAGGCAGAGAAGAGCGCCATCGCATTGATTGATGCCTGGGCTCCGCACCTGACCTACGTTGAGGGTCCTATCGACAAAGCCATCAAGGAGCGCCGCGCGAAGTATGGCGAGAAGTATTGGGGATACACTTGCGGCGAAGGCACGGACAAGGACGGCAACTACTCGCCATACTGTCTCTACAACCGCCCCTACATCTCCGTCCGCATGAACCTTTGGTTCGCATGGCATTACCAGATGGATGGCTTCCTCATCTTCGCGATGTCCGGTGTCCCCGACCAGAATCTTAAAGCCAAGCCCGAGGAGCGCTGGCCCAACTCCGACTGGTCCGATGGGAACTATCGCGGCTGCGGGACCTTCGTCTACCCCGGACCCAACTACGAGTTGATCCCTGGCATGCGCCTCGCCAACGCGCGAGAAGGACTCGAAGACTACGAATACTTCGCCGTGCTTCGCAATGGAGCGAAGAGACTCGACCCAATCCGCGACGCCAAGCTGCTCGCGAAAGCCGAAGCTGCGTTGAAGGTGGACAAGGACATCCTCTCGACGGTGTACGTGTGGACCAAAGACCGCAACCGGCTGGAAGCGAAGCGAGGGGAACTTGCGGCGCTGATACGAATTTGCAGGAGGCGAGACAGCGCTAAGTCCATGTCAGCCCCCGCGAGGTGAGGAGAGCAGTTGGCAGGCGGAACAGAGAAGTGAGAGCGGCGCTGGCCCGCGGTGTCACCACAAGGCTGTTACTGCAAGGCTGTTACCGCAAGGCTGTTACCGCAAGGCTTGACAAACGGACAACGGCACGATACCTTTGTTCCACCCGCGAAATGAAGGGCATGACGGCATGTGGGGCATACTGTGAAGACCATGGGACTGGAAGACGCGATGCTGGATGTCTGTGTCAAGGAGTCCCAAGCTGAGTTGGGGCAGAGGGTTACGAGCGAAAGATGGAGTTCTGCCGAATATGAAACGGAGGGAACCCGTGCCAACAGTTGAGGAACGTCCCCAACACGGACACTCTTCTGATTGCCGACTGGGACTTGGAGGGATAGGGACGGAGACACGGGAGGGTATAACATGGAGAAGACTGCGATGTTTGATGTGAAGCCAAAAGCTGCAGCGGAATATGAGGCAGCCATTGACCGTTACATATCCGAGATGAAACGGATGAGAGTGCAGATGGTCAAGAGGCAGACGCGCATTGATAAACTCCAAGCGGAAACAGAAGCACTCTTGGCAGAACTGAAGGTTGGTTGAGCCATGCTGAAGAAGCTCTACGAATTGGCCAAGCTGGTTTTCACGCTCGGCCAACAGACTCAACATAATCAGGAGAAGATTGAAAGACTGCAGGAGGAAGTGAAACGCCTTACGCTTGCAGTGCAGCAGTTAGCCTTCGAGCTTCAGCGCGCTCGAGACGAAGCCGAGCACGTCAGAGAGGTTGAAGGGCAAGAACGGGAGAAGCTCATTCTGCGACTGGAGAATGAGCTTCTTCGATTTGAGAGACGATTGCCGCCTCCGGAAAAGCCAAAAAGGAAAGCGCAGGAATGAATGAACGCTATCAGCCAGTGGTCCTTGCATAGGAAGACCATTCCTAACCGGAGGTATGCTGGAGGGTGCGATCGGCAATCCAGATCAGAAGTGCAGAACGGCGGCCGTGAAATGCATAAGGACGTGCCCAGAAAAGAACCTTGGCGAACGTTTCTCTGGTATCTCGGCTTTCTGGTTGGATTACCTTTGCTCGGATATGGCCTCAGTACATCGAAGAGCGTTCATGCTTTGGTGGGTGCTCTCGTCTTCATCCCGAGCATCGGTCTTCAGATCATTCCAGTGCGTTGTCCAAGTTGTCAGAGGAGATTGATACAAGTCGGCCGCAAAGTAGCGCACTGCGTTTACTGCGGCGCGAACCTGGATGATCAATCCGAAGTGGAGAACGAATCCTGAACGACGTTGCGCGTCAGGGCCGGGCGAGACGCTGCCCGAACACCATCGTCACCGGCAAACCGTTTTGAGCATCTCGCAAGACAGGTTGTCCCTGCCCATCGTTGCCGCTGCCGTAGTCCACATAAGCCTCGAGCGAGATGGGACGGTCGAGAGTCACCAGCACGCGCTTCCCGTCCACCGCGGTCGCGACAACGTTGCCGTCGCCAAGCGTCACCTCACCGTCCCGAAACCTGAACCCGGACGCCTTCACGCCCGGCGTTCCATCCCACCTTTCGATCTTCAGCTTGCGGTCGAACA
>JACQGJ010000153.1 GCA_016199605.1 Armatimonadota bacterium
CTCGTAGCCCAGGTACTTCGCCAGCCCATGCTTCTCCAATGTCTTCGTTATCGCGCTGGTGAGAGTCGTCTTCCCATGATCCACATGCCCAATCGTCCCCACATTCACGTGTTCCTTTGTCCTCTCAAACTTTGCCCTGGCCATTTGTCTTTCTCCTTTTCCGTCAAGAACCTGACGGATCTGCAAAAATCATCGGCAATACCGTCGGTTAATCCCGCGCGTTTATTCCATCCTCTGTCAAAGCCCACGACCGGGGTCGAACCGGTGACCTTATCCTTACCAAGGATACGCTCTGCCGACTGAGCTACGTGGGCCCTGGTGGAGGGGGGAGGATTCGAACCTCCGAAGGTGGAACCAACAGATTTACAGTCTGCCCCCTTTGGCCGCTCGGGAACCCCTCCAACGATGCCGGATTGTTGATTGCGGACCACAAGCAGCACTCTTACTGACACATACCCTTTGTGCTCCAGACCCCGCAACTCGCAATCAGTGGAGCCGGCGATCCGAGTCGAACGGACAACCTACTGATTACAAATCAGTTGCTCTGCCATTGAGCTACGCCGGCAAGGAAGCTCAACCACCCATCGCCCAGAAATGACGGTATGAAGGCGCAGAAATACCCCGCTCGCCAACATCATGTGCTGCGATCTTCCTCCGGGGTCCGTCGGGATTGCAGATCAGACCAGGAACCTGCGACTTCGAGGAAACTGGCTATTACAGTGACATCTCGCCGAATGACAGACGCAGTATAGCGGACTTCCTTCCATCCGTCAAGCCGCGTTTTGCTTTTGTGTCGGAGGCGGAGCCATCGACCTGGCACGGGTACCGCGGGAACCGCTGCCCGTACCGTCCATAGGGACAATCCCCCAAGGACTTGTCGGCGACGAGAACCGCCTACCTGCTGCGACCCCCCGCAATCCCGGGTGCCGTGCGGAATTCGCATTGGCACATAAAGCGGGCCGTGTGATATCCTAAGCGTCGTGTCAGCATCACATGCTTTCAGGAGGTATGCAACACCAGGTATGTCGAGACGAAGTTTTCTCTGGTGCACCTTGACCTTGTTGTACTCATCGCCTCACACGGAGGCGCAAAAAACCAAATCACTGCCTCGATCGAGCGTCACAACCCGCGTGCGCCCCTCACCCACCGCGCGCGAGGCCATCAAATCTGACAAAGCGCAGGAGCCCGCCGCTTTGATGAACCTGCTCCTCAATCCTGAATTGAACTTCCACTGCTTTGATAACTCCCGCAGCGGCCTCGCCGCGTCCTTCCGGTCCGGTGCCATCGCCTGCTGGAACCAGGAGGCGTATGGAGATGCGGAGGCGTATCGTGCCCCGCGTGTGCAGGCGTTCCGCCCACGCGTTCCCGTTGATAATGTCGTTGTGATCCATCCGGGTAAGCGACTCCACCAGTTTTCGCTGCTGGCGGAGATGGGGCTCGACCATGGTGACCATGTGAGCCTTTCGCTCTTCGGTCACCAACCGGCGGCAGACTGCTTGCGGGCTGTGATTCACCTCATGCGCCTTGACAGCGCCTCCGGCGAATGGAGCCCGGCGACGTACGGGCAGGACGATGGGCGCACTTTCCCGAAGTATTCCCGGGGGGAGTTGATTAAAGGTCTCAGTTATGCCGCTGCCTCCGGACCCTTAGATGACTTCGAGTTGAGAATCGAGAATGCGGAGATCGTGGGCGCCTTCACGGAAAGCCCGGATAGGTCTACCGACCAGCTCAACACCATCGGGATCCTGGTCGAGTTGACGAACACATCGAAGAGCCAGGATGTCTGGGTCTACTCTCCATGCCTCAACAAGGGCTCCACTCCTGTGAACCGGTTGCCTGTCGCACGTGCAGCGCCAACTTACTACCGCGGAATCCCCCGTACGATTCAGAAACTCTGGCGGGGCGACCCGTTGCACATCATGGTGATGGGATCCAGCATCGACCGCGGGAGCGCGAATCCGCCGCAGTATCTCTACGACGAAAACCAGAAATCCCCCACCTTCAAGCAACCGTTGACCGGGCGAGATTTCAACGGTGAGAGGGTCGGGCACCCCGAGTGGAACGATTACATCGCGTGGTGGCAGCACTACTTCATGTATGGCGGACGACTGCGGCTGGAGCTGATGCGGAAGTTCAACTATCCGATCCAGAGGCTCCTGCTGAACACGATGGCGTGTGACGGCTCCTCCATCAGCGAAGCCCATTCCGGTTTCGCTGATTACGCTTCGCTGTCGCTGCCTCCCGATCCCGATCTCAACGGCCACCGGCGTGGCAAGGCGTGGCAGGAGCTTTACCCGGAGGTCTTCACTCGTCCCGAGGGCCCCCGACCCGATCTGGTCATTTTTGGGAGCGGGGCCAATGAGAAGGCGGACGGGGCTGACGAAATTGCTCTGTTTGAAGGAGCGATCCGTTGGTTCCAGAGGAACTATCCTGACACCGAGTTTCTGTTCTGCATGTTCCAGAATCGTGAGAGTTACACGCCGAACACCGGGCACCTCATGGAGTTGTCGCTTCGGTACCAGATTCCCTACATCGACTTCGGCCGGGTCTTCGACCTGGCAACTCGCCACTGCAACAGCTATGCTCTCGTTCCCAGGGACGGCCATCCACAGGCCTCCGGACATTACGTCTGGTCCAAGCAACTCGAACGCGCCTTTGACGTCGCCGACCCCATCGAGTCGGGCATCGCTCAACGCCAGCTCCCCGAGCGAATCAGTCCTTACACCCGCGGCTGGGAAGGAGAAGTGCATACCTACCAGGGGGCCGATCCGCGCATACATGGAGGCGCAGCGTTTATCCTGGACGATACGGTGGTCAATCTCTGGGCGACCAGCAAGGAGCAGGGGGGGACCGTCGAGGTCAAGGTAGATGGCTCCCCACATTCAGGCAGTCGTCGGGTGTCGATGAGGGGACGCGATCTCCGCAACTCCACTTTCGCCATGGGGCGTCTCTCCCTGGGAGACCGACACGTTGTGGAAGTGACCGGATCGGAGGCGAGGCTGGTTGCCGTGGACTCCAAAGTCGCTCTCAATCGACAGTGGATTGGAGTGGAAAGCCCCCGTTGGAGATTGGGCGATCTCAAACCCAAGGCTTTTGTTTCCAAATGGGGCGCCCCGTTTGGGACGATGCAGGTGGTGCTCGCCGCGGGACAATCGGTGGACCTCGACGCGCCCGGGACGGACTTCTCGGTGAGTTACGTCGATCAACCCAACGGAGGCGAGATGCGTGTGGAAGTCGACGGACGCGAGCTCCTCCACCAAGAGACGAACGTTCCCTTCAAGATCGCCGGAGGCGAGTCCCTCTACTTTGAGAACCGAAGAGGACTACTGCATTTCTCCCATGGTCTGCATACGGTGCGGGTCACCGCGGGAAAGGGCCCGGTGACTTTGCTCGGACTCTTTAGCTATGACACCCGATCCAACCGCGACCATGAGAGGGTGTTGCGTGGCACCGGCTATCCGGGAGAGACGATTGAGTTCGCCCCGGCCTTCAAAGCGCGCCCGGTTGTCGCGTGTACCGGGAAACTGGCAGTTTCGTCTCCCGATGTGACCTTGACGGGGATGAAGCTGTCGGGGGAAGGCGCGGGGGCTTACGTAGTGGTGGGAGAGTAGATCAGACACGATGGCCCGAGGGAATTTGCCCCGGCGGCCCAAGATGATGGGAAAGAACCAGGAATCAAACACCCCACAATAAACACGACAGCCGAAGCCATCAATGGCCTCGGCTGTCGTTTACTTCGCTTCACACTTCAGGCGTCACTCAACCGTCAACTTCACCGTCGCCCGATTGTCGCTGGTCTTTACCTCACCGGTTACAGGTGAGACCTCCGCCGTGACGTAAACGCTCCCTGGCTGACTGTCGGCAGCCACATGCGCCTGGATGGTTCCTGTACACGAGGCGCCCGGCGCGAGGGAAGAAATCGTGCTGCTTCCGAGGACCCGGCCATTGGCCGTCAACCGAACCGTCACGTTCTTCTCCGTCCTGTCTCCCACGTTACTGACGACGTACTGGAAGTTGACTACGCCTCCGACCTTCACCGGATTGGGTGAGGCGGTCACGCTGGCGAGGGTCAGGTCTCCTTGGACGGAGTCCTCCTGTGAGTCCGTCTCCAGGGCGGAGGCTCTAAGGGCAGAGGAGCTCGCTGAGGTGATAGCCTTGACCGAGTCACGTACCGTCGTATCGGAAGCCTCGTTGTAGACCTTGATGGTCACGCTTTTGGTAGCGTTGCTCCCGGTTGCGGAAGACCCGGGCGTCATCTCGATCGTCATCACTTCCTTGCCGCCTGCGGCCAGACCGCCAGTCTTCCGGCCAGAGCTGCTTGTAATCTGCGAGGTAACGTCACTTGATCCTACTTTATAGGCAATCGTCCACCCGGATTCAGAGGACTCTTCAGCCTTGACGATATAGCTCCGCGCAGAAGACCCGTCGTTCTGGACCTTTACCTGGAACGTGCTCTTAAGTCCCGAGCTGGCCTCCTGCGCTTTGACCTGATCACCGGACGGC
>JACQGJ010000151.1 GCA_016199605.1 Armatimonadota bacterium
GTCTTTGGGGGTTAGGTAGGTGCGGGTGTCGTCTTCGTTCAGCCAGAGCTTGCCGGCGGTCCGAACCGTGTCCACCGCGGACATAAAGCAACCGGCGCCACCGAGCTCACGGTCGAGGTAGGAGATGGGCGAGCATAGGATATCCACGTCCGGGCACTTCACCATCCGCGCCATCGCCAGGTGTCCGCTGCCCTGCGGCCCCATCGGAGTGCCGTGCATGTCGAAGAGGTAGCCGTAGAAGAAGCAGACGAGTTTATTGCGGTTCGTTTCCTCCTTGATGACCCGCGCCATCATCTCCAGCGGCTCTTCCATCGCCACCTGCTTGTATTCGAAGTAGTCAATCACCTTGCGCTCGGTCACGGGATTGCGGAAGAAGCCAAGGTCGGTGTGGAGTTGTTCTTCCTTTGCCGGGACGGCAACCTGGTCGAAGGTGATCGTGGGGTTGTTCCACGCCATGCGCAGCGACTCAACGGTCTTGTATTTTGCCTGAACCCACTCTGCGAAGCCCCGGCTCATCGCGGGGGAGAAGTCGCTGAGGCGCGGCTCCCACGAGCGCTGATAGAACCACTCCCCCGTGTGCTGACCGCAGGGATGATAGCCAAGCATGTGATCGCCATACTTCTCCTCGCAATGGCGCACGAGGGCGCGGAGGTGTTCCTGCATTTCCCTGCGCCAATCCTCCGATGCTACGCAGAAGTCCTCATACTTGCCATCGTCAAACAGCATCCGGTCGTCGGGATGCTCGTCCAACCACCACTGCGGAGGCGCCATGCCGAAACGCGGGAGCAGCAGGGCATCGGGATTCGCGAACAGCGTGCTCTCGATGGCACGGTCCACCTCCACGAAGTCAGGTCTCTCGTCCGGTTTCGGCCAGGGCATGGGAATCCCGAAGGAAACGAGGTGGACGCCCGCGCCTCGCGCCAGCCGGACCTGTTGCCGGTAGACCGAGTCGGTTTCCTCGGCGTTGTAGATCGTCCACGGTCCTCCGATGTGCAGCGCCATGAAGTCAATCGTGCGCGGCTTATCGGCCTTCATCCACAGCGAGTAGGTGTAACGCTGTCCCTTCTGCACCGTGTAACCGCTCTGGTAGAAGTGCAGGTGCATGGTGTTCTCACCGGCGTTGCGGATGTCGATGCGGACGCTCTGTTTGCCTGTGACTTTCGTGGAGGTGTCGAGCGACCAGTCCGCATCGGCCCCGGCATACTTCGCCTGAAACAACGACCAGTGCTTGCTGATGTCTTCCTTCGTCCCTTCCCAGTCACCCTCACGCACCCAGTTCTCCTTCGGGTCCTCTACCTTTGCGCCAGGATAGAACCTCACGTTATCCACCCACACCGTCCCCGGTCCCGCGCCGCCGACGCGGAAGTGAATCCCCGCGTGACCTTCGTTATCCTCCGGCGCAACGAAGGTTACCGAGTATTCCTTCCACTCTGTCCCAATCTCCTTCACCGTCGGCCCGCCACCGCCTTCCCAACCGAAGAACGTCAGCGGGCTGATGGGTTTGCCGTTGACGAGGATCATGGGTGAGCCTTTGTAATTGGTTACTTTGGCTTCGAGGGCGTGGGCATTGGGGGACATGGTAATCATCACTCCCGGAAGGGTTAGGAGAATTCGGATGAGTCGGCAGCCTGGCCATCTGACTCGTGTGCTCATCATCGCAGGGGGTCCTTTCGAAGAAACCGTGAGTGAATGCTAATGAGAGACAAGGTGTTTGTCAACATTCACAGAGGAATCGGCCCTGCCGCCTCTGACATTCCAGCAGAAGAACCTCGGGCTCTAGGGCAATCGCATGAAACCGGCGGGGCGCACAGCCTTCGCCCTGAAAGGGCAGTCTGAGAGTAGCCCAGTGGCTTCAGCCCTGGGAATGCGTTCGCCACGGAGGGACCGAAGTCCTGAAAGGACGACTGAAGCGCTCAGTCAGCCGTCCCTTCAGGACTTCAGGAGGTGTGCACGCCCCAGATCCCAGCGCTGAAGCGACTGGGCTACTCTCACTGGGTCCTTTCAGGACCCGGATCTGCCCGGGACGGTTTCATGCGATTCCCCTGCCTCGGGCTCCCTCTGGAATTGCCACTGTAGAGCAGCCGAACTCGCAGACTTCGCAGTCTCCGTCCATGCTGAGTTGCGGTTTCCACGGCCTCTTGGTCGATGGAGTTCGTTGGTACCAGGCTCGCTGCGAGGTTCGGTTTCTCGGATGGTTGGAGGAAAGCATGACGAATGGGTTGGTCCTCGTCTGACCTTTTGCGGACGGGTTGGTTGGCGGTTGGGTCGTCGGGGCTTTCGGCTTCTCGGGTTCCGGCGGCCGCGTGCAGCCAACGCACAATACACACACGAAACTCACGCACAGCAACGTCTTCTTCATTCGATTCTCACCTCAGTTCTCACGAGTCGTCTTGTCGCGAAGGGATTCGCCTGTATGGGAAGGATTGAAGACAACAAAGAATGGCACGGCGACCATTCCCTACGACGCTTTCTCGATTGGCTCAAGCAAGCCTCACCATCGCACTCCCTGCCAGCAAAAGGTGGTTTTTCAACCTTAACGAGTATCTATCTGCACCGGTGTCGCGCAGTCACTGGGGGCCTGTTTCGCGGCGGGAGCGCGAGACAGCCTCCCGTCGAGTCGCTGTCGCGGTTACCTGGCACACCAGGACCCGTCCTCCCCCTGCAGCAAGCGGGACCTCGAGAGCGCCGTTCCTTGCCGGGAACTCCTCTCCGGTCAGCGCATCCTTACACCTTCCCTCAACATCGGCTTGCACCTTCGCTGTGATCGCAGAATCCGGTCGCATGTTGGCAAGGATCAGCACCCGTTGGCCTTTGCGGTTTGTGAAGACTCCTGCCCTCGCTTCGCCGTCGACCTTCGCCGGTTCCTGAGCAGGCTTCAGAGCGAGCAACAGAGGTGAGAGCTTCTGAAGCTCCCGCGCGAGCGCAGCGGTGGGCGCATAGATCGGCTGGACGGCGCCGTCTTTGGCCACCATGCCGTCGAGGTAGCCGGGGATATGCGAATAGATGAAGTAGAACACGCCCTTCACTCCCGAGGCCAGGGAGAGATAGGTCATGGCGCGCAGCTCTTCAGGGGTGGGATACCGCCACGAGCCGGGTGAATGGGTGATAGCGAAAGCCTGAAGCACGGCCCAACTCGGGTTATCCCTGGAGGCGCCTTTGAAGGTGTCGAGGGCGGGGAGGAAGTTCCCGAGGGTCTGTCGCGGCGTTCCCGTCCACAGCGGGTAAATGTCGAACACCGCCTCGGACATTTTAGTCTGGCTCGTCAGCCTCGCCAGTGAGCCGGGATCGCAAAAGCAGGAGAAAGATGGTCGCTTCGGATCGACTGCCGCCAGGATCCGTTGAACGAGTCTCCAGTTGGAGACCAATTCAGCCGGGGGTTCATCGCGAATCTGGTAGCGTAGGAGAGATCGGTACTTTCCGATCTTCTTGACCACTCTCATAATCGTTTCGCCGGCTTCCTGTTCGGTCGGCGGCTCGAGGCGGCTGACCAGTTCCACGAGAGGACCCACCTCCAGGCATATCTTGATCCGGTGCTCTTGGGCCGATTGAAGCAACGGCTCCCATAGCGACTCGGGACAGTTCGGCACGGCGGCGGCGTTGAAGCCGTGAGACGAAAGGTCCGCGAAGCAACGATCGTACCACTTCTTCGCTTCCTGGGGATTGGTGGGGCAGCCCGATATGCTCGGAGCGCCCTCGAACCAGACGCCGATGGGGAAGAAAGGTTTGTTGGTGTAGGAGATCGCCGGCCATTTGTGGGAAGTGTCGATCTTCATCTTTGCGCTCACTTCAACGGGACTTGCCCCGGTGAGTCTTGCCCGGACGGTATACTCACCGTCCGCCAAGCGTTGCTTGCTTACGAGGGAGTCCCAAGTCAGGACTTTCCTTCGATGCTCCTGGGGCTCGTCACGAACGAGGGTGATGACCGCTCTTCCGGTGGAGTCCACGACTTCGAGGGTCAGCTTCGAATCACGCGGGACGTAAGTTGTGAGGGTGGTGGAGTCGTTGACTCCATCCCCGTTGGGACTGAAGGTCGCCGGCGAAATCTTGAGATCTGCAGGTCGGTCCCCTTCGTCCGCGCGCAGGTTGTCAAACCATGCCGTGCCCTTCTTTGGGCCATTGCTCCAGAGGAAGAAGCCGAGGCGCTTGATGTCACCGAGGTCCACCCCGCCGCCTTGAACCGAGCGGTCCCTCTCGAAGGCAACCTCGCACCGGCGCCAGTCGGTGTAGCCCGTGTGGAAGTCTCCGTTCGTACCGTGCGGGCCGTAGTTGTTGAACCGTCCCTTCGAGTCGTACAGGAACAGGAACACCAGTACCTGATCGCCCGCGCCTTTCACCTCGAAGGCAAGCTTGTCGCACCACGAGAGGTCGAGGTCCACGTCACGGATGAACATGACATGGTTCGTGTCCTGACCTTCCAGGTCGAAGTCGATACGCAAAGCGCTCGTACCTTTGACGCCTTGGCCGAGGGACGCTTTGCACTTGTCAACCTTGCCGTATTGCAGGAAGGGAGAGTACTTCTCAATCCCGCTATCGAAGTCGTCGACAAGAATCTCCGCCGCACGGCCTGACGTCACGCACAGCAGAGAAAGGAGGACCAATAATCTCATTCGCATATTTTGTCTCCTGATGACTAAATGAGCTGACTGCCGAGACTGGGTGATGTGTCCCCTACTGCACCTGCGGCAGCAACTGCGAGGGCAAGTCCTTCGGAGCGATGGACTTGAGGTAACGCAGGACGTATCGAGTGTTCCACGCTTTCCCGGCCTCCAGTGTTGTGTAAGGGAACATCCATTCCAGGCTCAAGTCCGCCTTGTTAAGGTCGTCACGCCAGTTATAGAACTGGGCCACCGCGGTTTCTGCCTGGCAAAGAACCGTCTCGCCTGTTATAGGGTCGCGTTGCGCAATCCAGTCGCCGGTCGTGGTTCCGTTGCGACCGTCGCGTTCCCAGGACTCGTTGCCGAGGAGGTAGGGCTGGTTCGGCTTGGCCCAGACCACGCTCGTCGCCGGGGCCTCCGTGACACCCGAATTGGTTTGCATGAAGATCTGCGGGATAACGGGCTGAGGCTCCCCGGCCTTCCCCGGTTTCGGGCCCATCGTCAGCATCTGGTGAGCCCAGTAGGAGAAGCCGACCGAAGGGGCCGGTCCGGGATTGGAGATTTCCACACGCACCTCGACATCAGTCCTGTCCTCCGGAACCACGATTGTCTTCGTGAGACGCAATCCCTGCAACGCGGGAGTCTGTTTGGTTTGCCTGAGCTGCACCCAGGCTTTCGAGCCGTGAACCTTCGCGTACACGAGCTCGTAGGCTCCCTTCTCGTCCCCCGACCAGTGCGCGTCTGCCGGGCTCCAGAACAGGTCTACCGCCGCTCCGTGGTATCCGCTCAACCATTCCGCAACCGTGCGGTTGCCGTCCTTGATCTTCCAGTCGCTGAGGATCCCGCCGGTCTGCGGGCGGATCCAGACTTGCTGCACCGGACTCTCTATGAGGATCGCGGTGTCGCCCTTCTTCCCAACCATGTCGTAGCGAATGGACAGCTTCCCGCGCTCGGCGAGCACTGCTCCTTCCGTGTCAGGCTCCCGGTACTTCCTGTAGTCCGCCTGGATTGCCGATACTGCGCGACGTCCGGCCTTCTCCCGGCCCAGCTCCGCGGCGGGGGCAATCAGCAGCAACCTGATTCCATACCTCGCGGGGGTCATCATCATGATTCCCTGCCGAAGTTGCGTGTGGGTGAAGGTGTCATCGCTGCCTTTTGACGTGAGGAGATATCCTTCAGAAACGTCGAGGACGCGATACCGGCCCGCGGGAAGCCGGGCGACACTGATCCGGTAGTAGCAGTCGACCCCGAGGTCGGTGTTGATTACGCCGATCAAGCGCCGATTGCCGAGAGCGAAGGCGCGCCAGAGAGCGATCTGGCTGAAGTCCGGCACGGGGAAGACTTTCTTCTCTTTTCCTCTCATTAGAGTAAACCGCTTCTTGGGGAGCGGGGTGATCTTCACGTCCGCGGGATCGGGTTTGCCGTCGAGCAAGACATCTTCCACCCGTGAGATCTCCCGGTTGGCTCGGGCCATCCACCAGAACTGGAGAGGGCTGAATTCGTTGAGCCAGAAGCCGTAACCTTTCGCGCCGCCCAGGATCGTCGCCCAGAACATGGCGCGCAGGACCTCGCCGGGGTCGCCTCCGGGGTAGTAGAACTCCCTCCCCTGACCGAGGTACAGAGGTGCGAAGTCCACCTTCACTCGTTTCGTAATGGCGCGTGTCCACTCGAAGGCCTCCCTCACCTGTCCGACCCCGTGGCTGTACCACATCGGCTCGAGCACACCAAACGCCTCCTGCATTCGATCCGTTGGGAAGGGGAAGGTGAGGTACACCATGCGGCCCAGACTGTCCTTGCCCAGCTCGATCATGTCCGACATCAAGTCCGGGTCGGTAGAGGTGTAGGGCGATCCCGGATTCCAGAGAGTGAAGGCTTTCGGGTTCCCCTCGTGAGCCGCTTTCGAGTAAAGCAAAGCCAGCTTGAGGTATTGCTCAGCCCGGAAGTCCCCCCACTGTTTCCGATGCCGCTTCCAGATTTCCTGCGGGGTGAGGGTTGTGGAGTCGAGCCTGAACCTTCGGGCGAACGCCTCGATACCGGCCTGGGAGAACCCCCCGTCGTATACGGGGCCCCACTCGATATCCTGGGTCATCGCGTCAACCTGGGCGGCGTAGTGTTTACAGGCTGCCAGATCGTCAGCCCACGGCTTGCCGTTCTCATCAAGGACCCACTGGGCCTCCTGACCCTCAACAGGTCTGCCGTCTTTGTCCCGGTTCCGGTAACGGGGATCCTCGCTGATCTTTCCCATGGTTTTCCAGCCGTGCATTCCGCCCATGTTCACATGCAGACGGAGTCCCTTCTCATAGCAGCCGGCCTGCTTCATCGCCGCGGCGGAGGCTTCCCACCAACCGAGGAGGTTGACTCCGGAACGGGAGAGCAACTCCAGCACACGGCTTAATCTCTCCGGATCGGGTTCACCGGAGGATGCGATCTTTGCACGTTCGAGGCTTTGTACGCCGGCCGGAAGGGACTCAACGGTTGCTGGTTGCAGGTTGCAGTTGGGTGAGTTGTAGAAATGCACCAGCATTCGCTTCGCAGGTCTCGTCTTTGGAAGCTCCGGCAGCAGCTTGACCGGGAGGGCCTGCTCCGGCTCAGGACCTTCCGGGGTTTCAAAGTGCCATGCGAAGACACCGGGATTCCGGCGATCCTGCTCGGAGGGATAAGGAACCCACTGCGTGAAAATCCGGGCCCAACGATCCGTGTCTTTGTTCACCCGACCGAACCTGTAACGCTTGTAGGGCTTGCCGTCGCGGCTGATCTCCGTTACTTTGGGCTGAGGGGCTTCCTGGGAGTATACGTAGGCCACCGAGAAGAACTCCACGTAGGCGGGAACCTCCAGCACGGGGTAAAGCTCTTCAGGCGCTTGCGCCTTGTCCGGCCCAATCATGAATCCGGGAATCTCCAGATTCGGCAGGTTCTCGATCATCCACACCGCGCCCTCGTCACTCGCGGGCCAGATCTTGGAGGGAGCCGGAGACGCGGTTTGTCCGGAAGCCACCAGCAACGCGAAGAGGGCCGCCCACGCGGGGAGTCTGCCGACATTCATTGCGTTCCTCCGGTCTCAAGTCTTACGAGTTTCACATTGTCGATCAAGCCGACGAAACTATCGAGAGGATAGAACACAGCTTTCCCGTCCCACCAGGGCTGATCACCCAGGTAGAAGGCGTTGGTAAGGTTGTGCGCGTATGGCACACTCCAGTCGGTCGTGAAATCCTCAACTACTCCATCGAGGAGGAGCAGAGACCCTTCCGGCCCGTACCAGTACTCCACGTGTCGCCACTTGCCGAGAGCAACCGGATCGCTCACGAGGGTGATCGATTCTCGTCGAGTCAGGGAGGTCGCCGACACCCGCAGGTCCAGACCCACGCGCAGATACATGCAGGTGTTGCCGCCAGTCCCGATAGAAAAGAGGGTCATCATGGTGTGGTCGCGAGGCAGTTTGTCGAGACGGAAATCCAACTGGAAGTGTCCCCGCCTCGGAACGTAGGGTCCGTAGTAGAGGTAGATTGCCTCCGTCCGGTCTTCAGGGAAAAGCGCCGCGCGGTCCTCGCGGACTCTGTGAGTCCGAGCGCTCTGGTCGTGTTTCAACCCGGGGCCAAAGCCAACCGGCCCTGTGGGCGTGCCCGTGGTAACGCCGTCCAGAGAGTCGTCCAGGCAGACTCCCGTTTCCTTCGTGTTGTGGAAGGTCTGCAACAAGGCGCGGGCTTCAGGGTCCGCGTCCATGCCTGCAGGTCGCGCGGGTGGCGAGAGTAAAGCCAGAAGCCCGGCGACGGCGAAGGCTTTGAATACTCTTGGCAATGAAAAGTGGGGGTTATCCAGCGGAATCCTCCAGGAAATTCTGGCCCTCTCTGCCCAAGCTGATCTGCCGCACACTCTACCCCAAAGTCCGTTGCCTTGTCAAAATGATTGAGGAATATCTGGCATTGTATCATAAGACCCCTGCGAGTTTATCTCGCCGGTGAATGAGATTGACGGGCTAAA
>JACQGJ010000152.1 GCA_016199605.1 Armatimonadota bacterium
ACCAGGTCACCCCCATGCACTTTCACTGGTCCAAGATGGAGGACATTATCAACCGCGGCGGGGGAAACCTGATGGTGAGGCTTTACAACAGCACGGAGGAGGAGGACCTCGCCGAAACACCGATTCGGGTTTCCCTCGACGGTCAGGTCCGGAGCCTCGAAGCAGGCGCCGTCGTCCGCCTAACCACCGGGGAGAGCATCACCCTCACCCCCGGGCTTTATCATGAGTTCTGGGCGGAAGAGGGCCACGGGACGGCTATGATCGGCGAGGTGTCCATGACCAACGACGATCACAATGACAATCGTTTCCACCAACCCGTGGGTCGTTTTCCCACGATTGAAGAGGATGAGGCGCCGCTGCACCTGCTGTGCACAGAGTACCCGTCTGCAAAGTAGGTCGACGCGGAGCAGAAGCTGTTCGCGTGCGAAGTGACGA
Organism: Armatimonadota bacterium; assembly: GCA_016199605.1. Taxonomy (GTDB): domain Bacteria; phylum Armatimonadota; class Abditibacteriia; order CG2-30-59-28; family CG2-30-59-28; genus JACQGJ01. The sequence goes on from JACQGJ010000152.1 coordinate 436, forward strand.
CCGCAACCTCGCTCAGCCGCGACTGGTCAGGAAATCCTGTTCCCACTTTTCTCCACGGTCCGGCTCGCGCCCGTCCAAGATATCGGCAAAGGCGAGGAGCGCGTTGCGAGCCTCACCCACGGGATAGTAGAACGCGTCCCAGTTCTCGCTGTCCTCACCATCGTGGTTTGGGATCACCCACTGATACCGGTGAGCATACTGCATCTCTCGAAAAGCGCTGCCAGCACGCACCTCGATGTTCTCCAGGTCCCTCAGAGAGAGGACGCCTTTCTGCCGCTGAGTTCTCCGCAGAAGCTTGCGGCGCATCACGTCCGTCACGAAATCCTCCAACGATACGCGCTGGGCCGGGTCCTGGAGGAACGTGATCTCCTGACGGGAAAGGGGGGAAAGGAACGCCGTGACGGACTCTACCTGCCCCAGGTGTCCTGCATCCTGCAATGCTGCCACGATATAAGGGTTCCCCTCGAAGAAGGCATCGTTTCCGCTATCGAGGGTGTCGCGGACGGATTGCAGCTCCAAGGCGTGAACGTCGCTGCGCACCTGAACCACAAGAAAGCCCTCACGACTGCGAAGGTTCTCGATCTCCGCCAAAGGTCGGAAATGATAGTCGACTCCGTCCTGCTCGTCAGGACGAGGGGCGCGGCTGTTGTAGAGCACAACGGGTTTGAGCCTTGCCGCCAGGTGAGGGTAGAATTTCTTCAGGGCCTTGTGGAGTGGCCCTTTGCCGATGCAAGAGGGACCTGAGAGGATCACAAAGCGTGACATGGTTCACCTCCAAAGGAATGAGATACTCTCGTCACTGTTGAAAACACGCCATTCGTCTGAACTGCCGTTTCCCCTCACCCCTGCTCTCTCAGCCGCTGAACCTGAACTCGCGCTGCAGGACGCGACGTACCCCATCGCGTGCCACCTCCACCTTGATGACGCGGTTTGAGGAGGAGGGAAACGCGACACGGGCAAAGCCTCCCTTCGCGTTGACTGGAACCGATTCCCCGTCCATGGTGACAGAGGCTCCCGGCTGAACTGCGCCATACACTTCAATAACGATTGGGCCGGGCACCAGTTCGGACTCGGCAGGTGGTTTCGTCCAGACCAGAGCAAGAGGTTCCTTATCGACTTCGATAATCTCATGTGCCAATAATTCTCGCGTCGAGTGCAGCAGCGCGGGGTCATCGGCCACTTCGGTGAAGCTCTTGATCAGCCGACTGCAGAACTCCCGGCCGCGCTGGGTCGGATCGAACTCCACCGCGGCTTTGCCGAGTTTCTGCTTAACGGTCTTCAGCTTCTCGGTCAACAACCAGAGGTATTCGTAGTCCTCGAGACTGTCTCGTTGCGCTTCCCACCGAAGGGAATCCAGCGGCCCCTCTGGACCCGGGTAGATGACGTGCGTGTCGCCAGGAGGGAGATCAGGAGAGGGTTTCCCGAAGGGATCGTCTCCCCAGTGGTTGAGTCCCCAGTGCAGATAGCCCTCGATACCGTAGGCGTAGTTCAGCCAGTGAAGCAAACGCACTTTGAGTAACGGGTAATCGAGGAAGCGGTTGGGATACTCCCCTCCAAAGGGATGACAGCAGATGTAGTACCACAGTTCCTTCCCCCGGGCTTTGGCCTTCTGGTAGTCATCGAACCAGTTGCGCAGATGACTCAGCTTGGGGACGTACACATCCAGGTCGTCACCGAAATCCGAGGCTTCAATGGCATCGATGCGTTTCAGTCGAGGCGCAACTGCATGCACCTGTCTTGACCTCTGCCGCCACGAATCGACATTGTATAGGCTGGGTTCATCGCATATATGGAGGATTGCCTTGTTCAGCCAGCCGCGTTTGTCGAGGTGCTTCTCCAGGTCCTTCAGCAGCGGCGCCAGACCTACGCCAAAATCCAACTGCACTGTCTTGCCGGTTGCCCGGTCGGTAGCGGCAACTTTTGCGAACTCAATGTTGGGACTGCTCCATCCGCCCTCACCGAAACTCGCGATGAACTGAATCTCGATGCGATCAGCAACGCCTGTCTTCTCCATGCACTCGACATAACGGTCGAAGACCGCGTAGTCAAGGGTCAGCTTGCCGGAGGGCTCTCTCACAACCTTGATGAGCTGCCATGGCACCCACGCAACATTCTGCCGGTGCGCCGCCATGTTGCGGAAATAGGCGGCAAGGATTTTCCAGAACTCCTCTGACCACTCTTTCACGCCATGTGATCTGGCGATGTTGGCGGTACTGAACCAGTTGGTGACGAACAGATGACGCTCGCCCGGTAGAGCAAAGGGCCACACCTGCAGATCGATCGGTAGTGACACCTCGCCCTCAGACGAGGCGATGATCACCTCTCCATGGTACTTTCCGGAGGGAGAGTCCTTCGGCACGACGAAGGTCAACCGGACGGACTGAGTGCGGTTGGCGGGAATTTTGATGTTCCGTTCCGCAAGCAGCACGTCTGGGATCTCGCAGGGAGCGCCGCGGACCAGTCGTTCGAGCGGAGTGCCGGTTGTGTTCTTGTCCAGTGGAATGGATCCAACGAAGTTCCAGCGGACGCTCTCGGCAGTCAGGCTGTATTGACCACCCTCATGCTCGATGGCGCCAAAGCGGACGGTTACATCGGTGAGAGCTGTTTCGGATCGGATTGCCACTTGGGCTGACTCAAACTCATTGTGCGCGCAGCGAACAACGATGGCTGGTGCTGCTTTCTCTGGAGCCTGAGTATCGTGGAACACTTTTGCGAGTGGCTCCACCGACCACATGGAAAATCGCTGAGCTGCAACGGACATGTTCGTGACTCCCACTATAGCAAATGCCGCGACCCCCCGACACAACCTGGGGCGCAAGTCCAACATAGCAACTCCCCTCGTCATTCGGATTACCCCTTGGATCTCGTCTTGTATTCCTGTAGCTGCTTCACCAGTTGCTCAACCCGACTGCCGAATCGCTGCCGTGCAAGACAGGTCCGCACATTCCGTGGGAGATTCAGCTATCGATCCCAGGTCCGTAAGTCCTCTTCTGACATGCCGCAAGTATATCCGCTCCATGCTTCACACTCAAGAGCCGATTTGCTATATCCTGCCCGGTCTTCCACGGGGAACAAGCGCTTAGCCAAGTCAGAGCGCCAATCAGGAACCAGGCTTGGGGGCTCCCGCACCTTCACACCCGAGGGGCAGGAGGCGAGTGTCTGCGCGCCTGCCCGCTCATCTTGACTTTTCAAATGTGCTTCCCGTATAATGCACTCGTTCTCGGCGTGACCTGCGGGGACAAGAGCTATGTGGGGCTGTAGCGCAGTTGGGAGCGCGTCTGAATGGCATTCAGAAGGTCAGGGGTTCGAATCCCCTC
>JACQGJ010000166.1 GCA_016199605.1 Armatimonadota bacterium
GACGCCATCGCTCAACGTTACACGGCCACATGGTACGAGCAGGCGGAACTCCGCCTTGGCGAGGAGGAGCGCGCGGCGGAGAAGGCGAGGGCAGACGGGGAGGTTGCGGCTCTCACCGCTCTGAAAGCCTACGTCCCGTTACCGGAGAAGTTCCACGGTCTGCCTGTGGGAACGGTCTTTGACTATACGGCAGACACCGCTCGCAACTGGGCCGACGTCGCAAGGGTCGTCCCCGACCCGGAGGCGCAAAGCGGTGTCACTAATCGTCTCGAGTTCCCCCCAGCTATCAAGGCCGAAGAACATCCGTTAGAGAAGTACAAGCTGCCGATGCCGTGGGGACTTTACAGTCCGGCAGACAAGACTTTCGACGGAGGGGCAACTATCAAGCCGGAGGACGTTCCCGGCTCCGGCTACAACTGGTACAAGATGGGCGTCTTTTGCCTCAAGTCATCGGAGTATTTGTACTTCTTCTGGAGTTGGATCATCCAATTCGACATCGATGACGCGGTGGATTCCAGCCACCCCGACCAGAAGTTCGATGTGTGGGCCAGGATCAAGTTCGAGGGTCCCACGTTTCCGCACGGAAAACCGGACGACAAGAACGCGATCTGTGTGGAGAGAGTTGTGTTGGTGAAGGACCAATGAACGGATTGACGCTGCAACAGGCGCCATGCCGGAATACCGCCGAAGTCGCGAGCGCAACCGTGAGAGCACGAAACAGGAATTCCACACGGCAACGGCTACCCCTGACGCCAACGGACCTTCGGGAGGCGACACAGGCGATTCTCGGCAAGGACGCACGTGTGGACGCGGCTGCTCTTTTCGGGTCCTACGTGCGCGGTCGTGTCCGCGGGAGCAGCGACGTAGACCCGGCAGTGCTTCTCTCTCTCGGACCGCGCAGCGATGCGGAGGCGAGACAGCTTCGCAGCGTCTGGGAGGAGGAATTCACTCGGAGTTTCAAAGGCTACCCCGTGCAGGTGATCGTGCTGCCGTACGCTCCGCTATTGCTGCGAAGGAACATCACCCGGGAAGGGCAATTGCTGCTTGAGCGACGCCCCGGCGCATGGAGGGCGTATCGGCATCGTGTGCTCAACGAATGGCGAGATCGCGCTCGGGTTCGGGAGCGATTCTGGCGACGGTTTCTGCAACGTTGGAAGGAGGTGGGATTCGGTGAGCGATACTGCGACCATTCAGCGGCTTTTGACGCGATGCGGAGAGTACGTGCGTCGTTTACGGTCGCTGGAGGACATGACTGAAGCGCAGTTCCGCGCCAATGTCGGACTTCAGTGGCAAGTTTCCTTCCATTCCTCATGTTAAAGCATGAGGCTAAGCACCAAGCGTGCTGAAGCAGGCTACCGTTCTGCATGAGCTTGCTTTAGCTTGCTTGGGGAATAGCGTGATGCTTTAACATCACTGCTCGTAGGAGGCTGAGCTGGAATCCCAACCCTTGCAGAAACCGGAGTCAGGCGAAACACAACCCCCACAAGGAGAAACCCAATGCTGAGATTCACCGGTCGCTACTATCGCACCATTCCCAACGATCAGACTGGCTACGACGAGGAAACTGTTGAGCTCGATCCCGCCCGCACCGCGTTGATCGGAATGCACTGTTGGAACATCGGCTGTGAGGAGGGCCCCGCCGTCGATCCCAATTTCTGTGTGGGTATGGGCTACCCGGAGGCCACAGCCGAAGCGGGACGCATCATGCAGGAGTGCATCCGGCCCGCGATGGATGCGGCGCGCACGGTCGGGATTCTGGTCTGCCACGTGGAAGCCGAATCCATCGCCCGCCTGCACCCCGAGTCGCTCGAGGATGTCGATCCTGTGGTTGAGACTGCTCCCTGTTCGTCCTCTGTTGCCGTAACAGGGTGGCGAGAGGAGATGGTTGCACGCTTTCATGGCGCGGACTATGCCACCAAATCCCCCTATGCCCGCATGGATCGCGCCAGGGCTGTGGACCCTCTCCCCGGCGAGCCATACATCTTCCAGACCGGCCAGTTCGATCGCGCCCTCCGCCGCCACGGTATCGAGAATCTCATCTACACCGGATTCGCAACCGACATGTGCATCCTGCGCGCGCCGGGCGGCATTGAGCCGATGGCAGGATACGGTTATCGTCTCTTTCTTATGAGAGATGCCACGATCGGCGTCGAGTGTCCTGACACGTTTGAGGAAAGGATCGCGACGCGATGGGCGCTTCGGTACTTTGAGACCCACTTCGGGGACACATTACTGCTTGGCGACTTTCTCAAAGCCTGCGGTGAAAGCACAAAGGGTGCGGGGTAGGCACTGCATGCGACAACGATCCGCACTGGTCTTCCATCTGCTCGCGGCAGGTTTGCTCCTCCCTCAGCTTCTCTGCCCCTCGGCTTCCTCGGATTCCTCACCTGTCGTCGGACTCTACGACGTCTCTGGTTACAGCGCGGGCATCACGCCGGTCCTGGATACGATGAAGCTGCCATGGAAGAAGCTTACGGAACAGGACCTCAAAGATCCGGCTGTTTTGCGATCCTTCAAGGTGGTCGCCCTCATTCAAGGCTATGTGTTCCAGACCGTCCAGCCCTTCCCCGACGAGGTTCAGCAGGCCCTGGCCACGTACGTCCGTGAGGGTGGAAGGCTCTACTGCGACTACCGGGCGCGCCCTCTGCCCGAGGTCGCCGGAATGTCAGGTTTTTCCGAAAACACGCAGGGCGACCTGAAGGTGCTCACCACCAACCATCCGATCACCGCTCGTTTGCAGGAAGGCCAGATACTCCCGTATTCTCTCTACGGCACGAATCCTTCTCCTTCCACCGCCACGCCTCTCCTGGGCACCACGACAGGGGGCTACTCCCTGATCGTGAACCAATACGGTAAAGGAGTGTGCGTCTACTCCGGCGCCTTGCTTGGCGGAAAGAACGCGGGTAACGGCGGACCACCGGCGATCAAGCAACTCCTTGCCGGACTCTTCGGATTTCTGGCTGAGACGCCGCCACCGTCCTTCACCGTGGACGTGTCCCGGGTTGAGCACCAGATTGTTGGCGTCGCTCCGGAAAGCCGATACAGTCTCGATTCGGAAGGCTTCGTTCACAACTGGATCGTAGCGGGACCGTTCTTACCCACGACGACGCAGAAGCCGGAAGCTCTCTTCGCCGCGGATTTCCTCAAGCCCTCGGACGCGGCGGCGAGACCGGTCGTTGGCGAAAGCCCGGCAACGCTCGTGCGATGGCTGGAAGCCTCGACAACGAGAGGAGCCAATTCGGACGTACCCGCCCTCGACCTCCTGAAGCTCTTTCCCGGTGATGGCCGCTTTGCCTACGCCGGGTGCTACCTCGATAACCCGGTCGTGCAGAAGCTGAAATTCAAAGTCGGCTCCGACGACGGGTTCCGAATGTGGATCAATGGTCGTCTGATCGGAGAGCTGCGACAAGGTCGGGCGGCGTTCCCCGATCAAAACGTCTACGAGGTCGAGCTTCCCCCTGGTCGCAGCCTCGCTCTGTTCAAAGTTGAGAATATGCTGGGCGGTTTCGAGCTATGCCTCCGCGTCACCGATCTCAACGACAAGCCCGCCCAGTCCGTTCAACCCGTGGTGCTGCGGAATCCCGCGGAGCTGGCGCAATCAAAGGGCGGCTCCCCCGAGCAGGTAGCTGAGTTTGATCCGGCGGATCGCGTGATCGAGGTCAGCAAGACAGCCGTCGCCATTTTTCGCGAGCCGGGATTTCCCTACTCGGCCATGCCGGAGAGTGTGACTCCGGAGCGGGTTGCCGAGGCTTGCCAGTCAAACGGTATGCGAAACGAGTTCCTCACTGCAGCAGACCTGACCGACACCTCCCGGCTCACGACAGACAGATTCCACACGCTGATCATGACCTATGGCGAGACGTTTCCGGTAGACGCACTCGGCGCGATCCGTCAATTCCTCGCAGAGGGTGGCCGGCTGATCTGCCCGGCGGGAGTTCCTTTCTCTCATCCAGTAATCCATCAGGCGGACGGTTGGCATGACGATGGCTACTCGGGCGCGATCTGTGACGCGGTGTTTCGGAGGATGCTGCCGTTCGCCTGGGCCTATGGAGCGGAGAGAACGGTGGCGTGCGCCGTCGTATTGCGTCCGGACCTTTTTCCTGGTCTGCCTGTTCGGTGGCCGCTGACAGGTGGGACCGTAGGGTTCATCCCGAAAGTGAAAGACGCCGCTGGCGTTCCTTTCTCCATCGGCGCCAACCGCAAGGTAGTCGTCAGCTCGACCGAAGACGGTGAAGTGGCTGCAACGCCAATCTGGTTCCTCGAGAACAACCCTCGCGTGCTGCTGATCGGCTTCACCGGAAAGTCACATCCCTGGAATCCCGATGCCTGGACTCACTGGGACAAAGCCATCGCCGCGTGTCTCAGGCTTGTCACCCGGACTCCTGTCCTCGCACTTCGAGACCTTCGTCCCTACAACTGCTCCTACCGTGACGGGGAGACCGTGAAGATCGATGCGGTCGTACGCTGCACTTCCGGTCCTGCGCGCGCCACCCAGGTGAAGCTAAAAATTCGAGAGCGGGATTCCGGTAAGACAGTCTTCTCCGACTCGCGCCTCGTTGACTTCGCAGCCGGAGAGGAGAGGACCCTGACCTTCACCTGGCCGCGAGCACGGCTGACGACTTGGGCTTACGAGATTGTGGCCCAGGCCGGGATTGCGGGCGGCACCGCCTCCACGGATACCGAGATCTTCACTGCCTGGAACGAGAAGACGATCCGCAACGCCCCGCGGCTGACGATGAAGGAGGGCATTGCTCACCTTGAGGGAAAGTCGACTCGCCTGAACGGCGTCAACCTCTACATGGACGATGAGCGCGGTCTTGCGATGTACTGGGGGAGGCCCACGTTCGCGGACGGAGAGGCGCGATGGAAGCTCACGTTGGGCTTGAGAGACCTGCATCTCGGATACCTCGCGGCGCTTGGCGGCAACTCTGTCCGCGAGTCCTACTACGGCTCGGCGCTTTCTCCCGAGGACTTCCAGGGACGAGAGACCAACACGTTGCGCGCGGCCGACAGCTTCTTCCTGCTGACAGCAGGAAACCGCTTTGTCAATCAGACCGGGCCGGACGAGTTCTGGGTCAGCCAGACTCCCTACTGGCGCGACAAGTTCGCGGCGGCGAAGACTACGGAAGCGACTGGGGAACTGCTGTCTGAGGTCAATCGATACTGTGGCCTGTTCGCAAGTCGCTACAGAGGATTCCGTAACTTGCTTTGGGAAATGCAGAATGAGCCGGATGGTCCCGACCTCCCGACGGAAGTGGAACGCCGGGCACAACACAAGGATCTGGTTCCCTACCTCACCGACAAGCGCAGGAAGATCGAGCAGGCCTATGGCCGCGGCGTCTTCGGGATCCAGAACACGGCAACCACCGAAAACGTGAGTTGGGACCGGCGCGTGTTGGGGAGCCTGCTCGACTGGAGCGCGTTCCATCCTTACGTGCCGGCCTGGACCAGCGAGAGTTCGCGTCACAATTGGGCCTTCGCCTGGAACTTCGGGCGACCGGTAATCGCCGGAGAAGTTGGCTATTGCGGGCCGGGCACCATCGAACAATTGCAGCACTATATCCTTGCCGAAGGAGGATTGGGTTACTCGCACTTCTACCTCTTCGAGCCTCCGTGGGGTTGTCCCGGCGCTGCCGCGGGAAGAGAAGATGAGACGGAGAAGCCCATCACCAAGCCTTTCCGCCGTTACATGGCTCTCCAGCGAATCCTTCGCCCCGACCGGTTTGCTCCTCCCCAATCGGTCTTGGTTTACAGCCATGAGCAGCGCATGACCGACCCGGCGAGTTTCGACCGACTGGCGGGACTGTACCTCGACCTGCTAAGACAAGGTGTCCATCCGTGGATTCTTGAAGGGAAGGAACTGCTCAACCTGCCCCGCCACGGCCCAATCTTTTTCTGGCCCACTGAAGTGGTCTTGTCCGAGGCGTCGAAGCAGAGGTTGCATGAGCTTGTGGCGGGAAAGAAGGTCACGTGTCTCGCGGTCGGTCCTGACGACGGAGTATTGCCTGACTGGGTCTCTCATTCCGACCCGACGGCGCTGCTCGTGAAACCTCTTCCCGTCGGCATCGAGTCCGGGAATCCCGACGTTGTTTACCTGTTGCCCGAGCGGTCCGGAGGACACACCGTTATCCTCGTCAATCACAAAGGGGATCGGAAGGTCACCGTCCGGGCGGGAAAGCATCGGGTCATAATGAGCGTGCCTCCGGAATCGGCGGGTACTCTC
>JACQGJ010000167.1 GCA_016199605.1 Armatimonadota bacterium
CACGCCCGTCGCCGACCAGGCCGGACACGATGCTCTCTTCGACAACGACTACAAGTCCCTCGGCATGGTCGGCGAGAGAGGCTGCGGACTCTACAGCACTTACTTCGAGGTAAACGAGAATCTCGACTGGAAGGTCTTCGGAACGGACAAGCCGCACACCAACTTCGACGCCTGCATCCCCTCTGCACGGAACGAGCTGGAGATCTACGCCGCGCAGTTGGCAGACATGGACTGTGCGACCATCATCAACGGCGGCAACGGTTATATCTGGGGTGAGCCGCTCTACCTTCGCGAGTTCCTCGCCGAGTACAAGGCGCTGCCCGACCTGCCGTTCACTCCGCTGCCGCAGGGACGAGACCCGGTGGCCGTCTGGTATCGTCAATGTGCCGATGGCTTTTACTTCTACGCCGTGAACCGAGAGAGGTATCCTGTCACGGCGACGCTGACCGTGAAGGGAGCAAAGAGCGTCGTGTCGGCTGCGAGCGGGAATGCTGCTCCGATGGCCGCAGGAAGATTCACCTTGAAGTTCGAGCCGTATCAACTGCGCGCCTTCAAAGCTGTGCCCGGGAGCGGCGGTTCTGTCGCGCTGACCGGGTGCAGCGTTCAGGTCCCCGGGGCGGAGAAGACTCTGGTCAAGGAGCAGTTGGACTTCTGCCAGAAGTTAGGCGAAGACCTCGTGGCGCGCCGCGCGGGCGAGACGATGACTCAGCGCGAGGTGGACCAGTATATGGCTCTGTTGCGCGAGGCGCAGGATGCTTTCAAGCAAGGACGCTACTGGCGTGCGCGTGTGAACCTGGAGCGGACGCCGATGATCGCGACTTACGAGAAATGCTTCCGCCATCCGCCCAAGCTGCACGACCGCAAGTTTCCGCGCTCGCCGCTCAACGCGATGAAGGCTCCGGCGATTCGTGAACGCCTCGCCTCCGGCGCCAGGACGGAAATCGTCCCCTCGGAATCTTTCAATCCGCTGTGGACCGGCGAGTCGGTGCTGATCAGCAACACGGGGGAGCTTGCGGTCCGAGTTGACGAAGCAGTCGCCAACCGCCACCGACTGAGTGTGGGCGTGGTATCGGCGCGGCCGGGCAAGGTGGAAGTGAGTCTGGACGGAAAGCCGGTGAGCAGCTTCGTTTACGCGACCGCGCGCCGACCGCAGGAGGAGTCACTGACCACCGTGCCTATCGCGGCCGGCGACCATACACTGTCCTTCAGGAAGGACGGTAGTCTTGGCGTCTACGATCTCGCCTTCGCGCCTCTGCACCGGCCCCTCACCTCCAACCTTTGGCAGAGTATCGGCCCCTTCACCAGCAAGCGCGTCAACACCCACTATGTCGGGCTGGGTCTGGCGAAGTCTTTCCCGCCCGAACAGGAAGTCCAGTTGGAGGCGAAGTATACCAATGATGAGGGCAAGGCACTGACATGGGTTCCCTATCCCAACGCCGATGAGGGCGTGAGCTTCCTGACGCGCAACGGTGTCTTCAACAACGATGTCTGCTACGCCGTCACTTTTCTTCACTCACCGGAAGACCGGCCCGCAGAGGTCTTCCTCGGTGTGGACTGGTGGGGTCGCGCCTGGCTCAACGGCCAGGAGTTGGTCGCCGAGCGCGATGCCAAAGCAAAGCAGGAGCAGGGCGCGGAGTTCATGGGCAAAGTTCCCTGCCGCGCAGTGGCGCAACTGAAGAAGGGACTCAACCAGCTTTTAGTCAAAGTTCACGCCGGTTCCGCGGGGAGTTGGTTCGCCTGTTCGATCAGCGATCCGGGAGATTTGCAGTGCTCGGCGGTTCCACAGAACGCGGCAAGGGTAACTATTCACCTGCGCCCTGTTGGGAGGGAGTTGGACTCCCGACCTGCTTCTACATCGCTGCTTGGATCAGCAAAAGTGGGTCGGGAGTCCAACTCCCTCCCAACAGGTGAGTAGTTACCGGCAAGGTGATTCTGCCATGAGTCCTTCACTCGTCATGTCCGCTATCTTCGCCGTCGCTATCTGCAGTGCGCCGAGCGCCTCGCCTCCGGCTTTCACTTCCGAGTCGTATCCCACGGCGAAGCTTACCAACGGTTTGATAGAAGCCACGGTGCTCTTGCCCGACGCTGCGAAGGGTTACTATCGCGGGCCGAGATTCGACTGGTCGGGACTGGTATCACAAGTCACGTATCGAGATCACACGTTTTTCCAGGAATGGAAGACGCCGCACAATCCTGAAGGTAACGATGACGCCATCGGGCCAGTGGAGGAATTCGGCATGGGGGTGTTCGGAATGCCCACGCCCCTGGGATACGAAGAAGCAAAGCCGGGCGAGACCTTCATCAAGATCGGTGTCGGGCTATTGGAGAAGGTCGAAGAGCCTTGCTATCGCTTCGGGTACAACTACCGAATCATCAAGCCGGGGCAATGGAAGATTCGCCGTGGAAAGAGCTGGGTCGAGTTTGCTCAGGAACTCAAGGATGACAGCGGCTGGGGATACCGATACCAGAAAAGGATCGGTCTGGTGAAGAACCGCCCTGTGATGGTGATCGCTCACAAACTCACGAACACCGGATCGACACCCATCGCAGCCACTCACTACTGCCACAACTTCTTTGCGATTGACGGCGATCCCGTCGGCCCCGCCTATCGCCTGACGTTCCCCTTCCCGGTGACCGCCAGGAACAACGTCAGCAGATGGGCGGAGACGCAAGGGAACGCCGTTGTCTTCCATGACGCCTTCAAGGAGAACGAGGCGCTGTTCACCGTGCTGGAGGGTTCAAGGAAGGAGACCCAGCACAACGCGGTAGCGATTGAGAACACGAAGACCGGAGCAGGGGTCCGCATCTCCGGCGATCAACCTCTCCTGCAGTTCCACTTGTTTGCCGTAAGTTCCGCCATCTGCCCGGAACCGTTCATCGAGATCAAACTCAAGCCGGGTGAGTCTCTAAGATGGAAGGCCGCTTACGAATTCTACGAGACGCAAAAGCAGTGAGTGAATTGAGGAACCTTCAGCTATTCCCGCGCCGACGTCCTTTCCGGTTTGACACAACGATGACTGGGAGGTTGGGGTCTGTTTCGCGTTTGCTCGCCGCGTCGATAGCATTGGGGAACGTGGTCGTTGTTTCGCCTCCGGTTTTCGCGTCCGACCAATACCCGATGGTTACGATAGCCATGTGGGCATATTATCTGAGTCCGTTGGTGGGGAGGAGGTGAGCAGTGGCGCGACCCTTTCGAGATTCAAGGCTGCATATCAGCGTGCCTTTGATGCTGGTGCTGTGGTCGCTGTTTGACCAACAATCAGCTTGGGCCAATGGAGGCACGGCGCTGTTCACTGCATCCATGTTCCACCTCCTATACGGCAATGCTCTGCTGGGCATCATTGAGGCGTGGGTGGTCGGGATGTTGTTCCGCTTGCCCTTCAGAGGATCGGTCGGAACGCTCATCGCTGCGAACTACTTCTCCGCATTCTTCGGGGTGGAACTGGTTCAGCACCTATCGCTGAGCGACTCGTTCACCACCTTTCTCCTCAAGCGTGACGTCTTCTTCTGGCTGCCACGCCTTATGTGTGTACTGGTCGTGCTCGCATTCCTGATCACGGTTGTACTGGAGTGGCCGTTTTTCTACTGGGTACTGCGACGCCAGGAGAAGACCGTTGGCAGGTCTCTTCTCGCGTCGGTCGTTGCACAGTCTCTCTCATATTCGCTTCTCACTCCCCTCTACTACAGTGCCAGCCAATTTGGGTTCTTAAGGGACTTCGCGGTGGAGAGGTCACTGTCTTTCGCCGAGAGGAAGGATTGCGCGATCTACTATGTCTCGCCCTTGGATGGGAACGTTCACCGCAGACAGTTAGATGGTTCCGCGCATCTCGTGGTTGGCAGGACACACATGCCGAAGGGAGAACTATTCCTGAGACGATCGGACAGCGGACAGGACTGGGACCTCTGGATGAGAAAGCACGGTGAACTCCAGACAGATATTGAGGTCTGCAAGTCCGTCGCCGCGAACAATAAGACGGTGGGGGAACTCCAGACAGAGGCATGGGCGGGGAAGTCCGAATGGACCGGGGCCGCAGATCGACTTCCCATCAACGACTTGCGTGGCGAAACAGAGCCGGATTGGAGGGCAGGCGTGACGCTCTGGCCGGACAGCGCCTTGGTCGCGGAGAACGCCAAGACTGGTGCGACGCTCCGCGTGGCTCTCGAGACCCCATTCCTCACGTGGAGAGTGTCGGGCGCGAGCCTCCTACCGGGAGACCAGGTTGTGATGGAATTCGGTGACCAGGTCGTCCTCCTGGACCTCAACCAACGGAAAATCGGATTGATTGCAGTTGGCCGCTCACCTGTTGCAGTGTTGCCGAAGGATGAGTCCACTCCGTCAGTCGGCGACGCGGCCAAGGCGGTGGCCACCCCCTCAAATGCTCCGAAGACCGATAGTGGCAGGCCCCTGTTGACTAGACCCAACCATCAAGGTGCGGAGACAACCAAGGGAGACAAATGATGCAGACAAACCGAACCGCCGCTCTTCGAGCTACGCGAATCTCCATCGTGACACTGGTCGCAGTGACCCTGAGTGCATACGCCTCCGGAGGCAACCTCCTCCTCGATGGCAGCAGCTTCGAGACCGGATATGACGGCTTCTCCTCTCTCCTTGCGTACGCGTGGACGAAGCATGGGTTGGCTGGGAGCGATCCCAGGCGAGGAGTGCTTGACACCACTACCGCGGCGCATGGCAAGTGCAGCTTGCAGATGTACTTCCACCCACCCTACGGACTCAAGGGGTTTTCTCCGTGGTGCACTTTTCGCTGGATCAAGATCAAGGAGGGGCAGAAGTACACCGTCTCTCTGTACGCGAAGGCGGCGCGTGACGGGCAGAAATTGACTGTCTCAGTGTCCGACGCCTGGCAGGATTGGGGCTGGTCCTTCTTTACCCTCACCACGAAGTGGGAACGTTACAGCCACCAGATCACGGTGGGTAAGACGGAGGGTGGCTATGCCTGGGTTCTGATTCCTTTCCCTGAAGATGGGACGGTCTGGATTGACGGCGTGCAACTGGAGGAAGGAGAACTTACCGGCTACGCTCCGGGCAGAGGGATTGACCTCGGGGTCAACTGCAACTACCCGACGAAGTACGAGAACCTGTTCTTTGCCGGAGACAAGGTTGTCCTCACAGCGACCGTGTTCAGCGACCTGACTGAGAAGCGCAATCTCGTCTTGCAGTATTCCGTTGAAGACTTCTTTGGTCAGACGCCTTTCAAGGGAACGATGCAACTCATGGCCATGCCAAAGGCTACTACCGTCAAGCAGATCAACCTGGGAGCGATGCAAAGGGGATCATACAAAGCAACCCTGAGACTACTGGACAAATCAGGAGAGTTGCAGGATTGCGAGGAGTTAATCTTTGGGGTGATCAAGCGCAGGCAAGCCGAACCGAACATCGAGTCCCAGTTCGGCACGCACGGATTCCCTCACCCGGTGCTGGAAACCTGCGGCGTCCGCTGGGTGAGGACCTATCTGCTCGCGTGGCCCGCGGTTGAGCCGGAAGAGGGACGCTTCAGTTGGCCGGAGGAACGGGAAGAGGATCGACTTTTCCTGAAGAACCTGGACCAGCACAAGATCAACGCTCTGCCGGTCTTGCAGAGCGCTCCTGCCTGGGCACTGAGTGATCAGCGACCGCATGGCGGCTGGAGCAAGGAGCAATCGGAGGCGGTGAGACTGCCACGCATGGACGCGTGGCGCAGATACGTTTTCGCTGTGGTGTCCCGATACAAGGGGCAGTTCAAGTATTGGGAAGTCATGAACGAGCCTACCGCGTACATGAACGCCGACGACTACATACCTTTCCTCAAGGCAACTTACGAAGAGGCAAAGCGCGCTGATCCCAACTGCAAGATCGTCGCGGGCGACACGGCATGGAAGAACACGCCCTTCTTCAAGGACCTGCTGGACAAGGGCGCGTTGGAGTTCATTGACGTTTTCTGTGGTCACTTCTACGGGATCGCGCAGGCTGGTCCGCCGGAAGTGAAGTATGGGCGAGAGGATGCCGGGGCTGTGGTCGCGTTCCTGCGAGAAGGCTTCCGGGCGCATGGGAAGCCGGAGATGGAAATCTGGAACACTGAAGAGGGAACCTACGTGCCGCCCTGGTATAGCAAAGAGATCATTCCGAAGTCGAGGGAACCGTGGCATCGAGTGCCGAACGTCCGGCGCCAGGCAACGGATATGGTGCGGTCGCACCTGATCGAGCTGGGCAACGGCATCCGCAAGGTGTTTTGGTTCTACGAGCTGTATTCCGAGCAAGCCGCAGACGCCCGATGGATCATCCGCCCTGAGGGCATGTACGGCATCGAATACGATGGCGCTCCGAGACCTGCGCTCATCGCCTACAGCGTGTTGACCGAAAAGCTGGAAGGAGCGAAGCCTTTCGGAAGGGAAGTGAACCTGGACGACAAAGTACACTGCTTCGTGTTTGCGAAGGGAGCAGGCTCTGTCGCCACCGTGTGGTACTGGGGAGAAGAGGGGAAGGACATGGAAATGGTGCTACCGCCAGAACGGAGACTACAGGTCTTCAACATGATGGGCAATCCCGTTCGCGCCGCCCAGGGAGGTGAGACGGCGCTCCACCTTGACGGGAATCCACTTTATCTGGAGCCGCGAGGACTTTCTGCTCAGGACCTTTTCACCCACTTGACGCGTGCGAGAATCGCCACGCCGAAATGAGGCGAACTCAAGTCACGGGATTGACTATACTCGTTAGAGGTGAAGATACCCCTTCACCTTTAACGAGTATAAGAACACCCCAGCCCCCAGGTTCTCTGCAAGCCTACCTTCCGAGTTGGCTACATGCGCATGTGCATGTCAAGGTCGCCCCATATCGTTTGCAGGTAATCAACTTGCGCGGCATGGGTGCTCATGTGCAAGCCGGGCAGGCTCATGAAAAAGGCCATCGGCGCGTTGACCACAGGCGTCTCGACCATGCTGCCAACGGCCTCAGGAGTCAATGAGTCGAGCGAGACGAGGACGGCTGCTGTAGACTCCTCGATCAACTGAACGGCTTGCTCTCGCGAGGTCACGCCCAGCTCCGCCGCGTTCATGCGCTCGATCAGTTCCTCGAAATCAGTTCCTGGCATTTTCTCACCGCGCAGGACGCCGGCAAAGGCGTGATTGGCGACCCCCACGTGGGCGGCTACGCGCAAAGCACTCTTTGCGGTCGGCGACGGAGACCATGTTAATTTGTCGTCAGGGACGAAAGCAAAAGTATTCAGGAACTGGCTCTTCCCCTTCTGGGCTGACTGTTTACACTGCTCTATCATCTCGCTCATTCATTCTCTCCTTACGGAAGGTGATATCGACATTCCCCGCCCTGCTAATGTTGCCAGACCGCGGGGCCGTGAGATCCGCCGTGGAGGTCTCACATCTACCACGAGGGATTATGACGCCATCGCCTCAGTGCGACAAGCCCTCTCCCTTCAGCGAATCAGGAGGTTTCTCTTTGCCCTCGTTCAAGAATGGAAAACCAGAGGGAGGCCCCGGGTAGTCGTTCAGGGTTGAAAGGAATCCATACCTGGGTTCGCAGACACTCAACTTACCACGGCTCCCTGGCGCCGCAGCTCTGCCTGCACCTGAGATACAACAAGCTCACGCAGGGGAGTCCCGCCGAGAGCGGACAGGGCGGCGATCACGCCAGCGGCCTGGCCAAGAGTCGCCATGGTCCCACTATAGTGGAAAGTCGGGCAGGCTGCTTTGCCGATGACCAAAAGCCCCTCGAGAGCCATCGGAATAAGCGTGCGCAAGGGCACTTGGAATCCTCGCGGCGACTGCCCGAAGTTGGGATGACCCATGACCCGCGCAACCGAATCCGGGTAGTAATCGCCTCCTCCCTGGCAATGCTCCCAGGGAATGTCAAACTCAGTGAAGCCTCCCTCACCCCCACGGGTGTTGAGCGCTCGCGCAATATGTGGGTGGGTGTCCATGAGGTGAGCCTTCTCGAATCCGGGCACGTAGTCGCGGAACATCTTGTGGGTCAGCCACTGCTGCTTCCGGTAGCAGGCGATGCCTTCTGAAAGAGCTTTGATATTTTCAAGCTTTTGTTTACGGACGGGATTGGAGTGGATCCAGTACGTGCCGCAGCCGTCCCGATCGTAGAAGAAATGCAGGAATGGTGTCTCGCCCTTATCGGGCTTGGCGTAGCCGGTCGTCTCATAGATCGGATCATCTTCTATCGCCTTGTCCCTGAGAAGACGGAACCCTCGCATGAGGAGGGGGACTTGTTCCCGGACCAGCCCTTCGAGGAGCTGCCGCTCCGGTTTGCCGATGAGGTCCAACTCGACGTCGTCCGGATGCTCGAGGATGTAGTCGATCAACCTCTCGATTCGCACGCCGGCGACACGCGGGTGAGTACCCATATACACCTCGGAAAATGGGAACACCTTCCCGGCGAGCGCTGCTACTACCGCCTGGGGAGTAGTATCCACAACCACGTGGGCCTCCAAAGCGAAAGGACCGTAGTTCCCCAGCGCGACCACTCCTTTGACCACCCCGTTGTCAACGATCGTCCCAGAGAGAGACGCCTCCAGGTACACGTCTATCTTCTCCTCCTCGACCATTCGGAGCAGGACGTAGCGAAAGGCGTTCGGATTCACGTAGGTCATGTTGGCAAGATGGGCCGTGTCCCACACCGGCCCGCCCGGATTCAGTCTCCCAAGCTCCTCCTGAAGCCCTTCCCGTGCCATGCGTTCGTAGTCCACCCTATCCCACAACGGATCGGATTGCCCCTCGTCTACCGTCCTTCGGAGTACCTCCCACGGGATTCCGGCAGCGTATAGGCGGCCTTCGCGGTCAACGAACCCATCCAGGCCGAGGGTGTAGATTTCGGCCGCCTGTCCACCGAGCGTACCATCCCTTTCGAGGATGGCGACCCGCGCCCCGGCACGCGAAGCCGCCACGGCGGCGCATACTCCCGGGAATCCGCCACCGGCCACGACTACATCATACCGTTCCAACACCTCGGCTTCCGACTGGAACTTGACTGTACTGGTCATAGCGATCTCCTCTCGAACTGAAGCACAGCCGCGATACTCTACGGCGCACGCTAACCAGGCTTCGCCAGTGCCTCCACCAGTTCCACCAACTCACGGCGCTTCCGGCGGAAGAGCTTCCGGTCCTTCGCACGGTTGATGAGCACGCCATCGAGTATCCCGTCGAGCCGGGACTGGTACTTGGCACCCCGACTGCCCAGCTTCGCGATCCGCTCCCGCGCCATCGCCAGCAGCGTGTAGTCCTCGATGCCCATCCGCACGTATTCCCAACGGCGGCTGGGGATGACCGTTTCCGAGGTCCGGACTTCCGCCGGTGGCTGAGGATAACCCGGTCCTACGGGATAGACCATGGGGTAGTATGCAGCCCCCGCAGGTTCCTCGTCCAACCAGCCGCTCGTACGATTGTGCAGCATGTTCCAGAAGTGCACGCCGGTGGCGCCGTAACGAAACGCAGTCCAGTGCAGGTAGCGGTTCCAGTTGAGTGGATCCGTCTCCTTGCCGACGCCGAAGGCAACGGCGGCGGCGTTGTAGAGCCAGAGCTCGCGCCCGCCCGATGAAAGCACCCCCATTCCGTCCGGCGCGTTGTTGTACCCCAGTGTCGGCGCATGGTAGGCGAAGATGTTCATCCCCGCCGCCACCAGGCCCTTGGTTGATTCCCGATCCGCCTGGGGGATGGTGATCATCATCCGCACCTTCGGATCCACCGAATGCACCAGTTGGCAAAGCTGTCCCACCTTCTCATCCAACGTCTCGTCGAACATCATGAAGCAGAACTCATCGTAGTCTCGACCACTTGCCTTGATGCGCTTGATGAGCTGGCCGATCCACTCCCGGAAGGTGCGCTTGAACTCATCACTCATCCACGCCGCGGGCCCGAACCAGTCGTAGTGCGGACGTTCGCCGTGCTGGTTGAAGGCGAAGAAGAGGCTGAACTGGGGGAAGTCCTTGTGGAAGGCCAGGGACTTGTCCAGGCTGGTGAAATCCAGTTGCAGCGGCCAGAGGACATTCCCCTGGGCATCCTTCGCGGGGAACGGATACGCCGTGGTGGCCCCAACGGTGATCCGGTGCCCCAACATGGAGTCCCGCACCTGGGCCAGGAGCGGCGTGTCGCCCTCGTTCAGGTCGGACCAGTTGCCCGTCGAAAGAGGAGTCTGGTTCGAGAGGACTACGTTGTGCACCCGCACGTCCAGCGGGACCGAATGCTGCCGGTCGCCAATCGTGATAGCGACAGTGTACTTGTAGCTCCCCGGCTTCGCGCCGGTGCTCTCGACTCCCAGCCAGACGAGGCGGGCCTCGCCGCTGGGAATGACCTGGGGCGAGTCCGTCGCGAGAAGGACATCCGGCACGTAGCGGCCCCCGCTGGAGATGGCAAACCGGGCGACCCGCGAAGTCACCTTCGGAGCGCCGGGGCCGCCGCCCGTGACCCGGACCTTCAGCGGCACAGCCGTCTTGGACAGGTTCGCCGCGCCCAGCGCGGTCGCTTCCAGCGCGGTCACCACTGTGTGGACAGACGCCGTTTGCGCGGGCTTGAGGCTGTCGGGCAACGAGAGCAGCCCGAACGCGTCGTCGGGCGGCACTTCCCAGACAAGCGTGTCCGCACCGTAGACACGCCGGGCGAGCGCCCGGTGTCGCGCCGTGGCCTCGGAGCACAGACGCTCGTAGTCCTTGAACTCCGCGATGGCCCGGCCCTCGAACTCGCGCGTGTCCTTACGCTGCTCCTCGGCGGCTGAGGCGGGCCAGCACCGCAACTGGGACCCGAGAGGGGAGAGAAGGCTGCGCATCTTCAGCGACGCGTGGCAGCCGCCCGCAAACAGCTCCTGCAGGCCCTTCGCGCCGCTTGCAGCGATGCCGGGGAGAACGGGCAGGGAGGAGCGCGGGTCCGCGGGAGTGCTCCCGATCATCTCGATCTCATCAACGAAGACGAAGTAGTGCGGCGGAGGGGCCATCCCGGCGACGGCGACGTAACGAGCCTTGACCCCCTTCAGCGGAACAATCATCTGTATGCCACGGGTGGTCCCCTGGTCCGCCGATGCGAGGTCGGGGGGCGGGCGCTCGCCTGCGGGGATGTAGACCTTGTCGTCCAGGCTGACGTAGACGCGCAGACCTACGTCAACGACTCCGGCTGCGCCCCCGCCGGTGGTGTTGAACCGTAGCTCCGAGAGGGTCGCCGGCTCGCCCAGGTCGAACCGGATCACCACCGGCACGTTCGGCGGCGGGCACCACCCGACAGTGGGCTTTTCCACCCAGATGCGCCCGGACTGGTAGTTGGTATACCCGTCCGTGAGCTGCGTCCTGTCGCCGTCATCGGTGCAGTGGTCGTAGTTCGGTTCGGGCCAGTAGTCGTAGGGGCGGTTGAACACCAGATTGTGGTCCGTCGCCGGGGCACATGTGGACAGCGGCAAGAGACAGAGAGCCGGAATGTGCCAATAGGCATATCTCATGTGGAGACCTCCATGTCTGCGGGTCTCGCAGACTGATGCAACTGAACCCACTCACTATCGGCGCCAATCGCGCGCCAGCGGTGCGTGGGTGAACCGGACACGTGAGGCACAACTTGCCCTCCTCGCCCGGGAAGAACGACACCCAGGGCGTAGCTCTTGTGGTGCTTCGACTCGCACATTATTCGAGACTCAAAATAGACGGCCCCAACTGTAGGCTCGTTCACAACACCTCCTCGTCGCCCCTCAAAGGCGCGTAGAGGAAGCCAGCGCCGTCCCGTATCAGATTTGAGAATACACTTTGCTCGCCGATTACTCAGATACTTGCGGCAGCGTAATGCATTTCTCCACCGAGGTCAAGCTTCTCAGGGGTAGAGTGTGCATTACCCAAAGTGAGGTTTGGCTGTTGTAGAGTGAACGGTCGCTGCTCGCCCCGCTGGGCGAGACGTGCCGTTCCTGCCGGACGGGAACGGCACGGCGTCCGTTCACTACACTACAGGGGACCATAGGGGTCAGGACCGGAGGGGTCACATCTTCATTTATCAAGCATCTTGACACCGGGGGAGGGATCTTGTAGGGTGTGTGCCAGATTGGCCACGGGGGTGGGCGTTGCTGACTGGAGAACGCGTCGCGTCCCTGCCTCGTGGGAGCGAGGAGAGGGGTTGAGATGATGGCGAGACCTTTGCGGGTAAACAGGGCAGGCACGTTTCACCACTGCTGGAACCGGGGAGTGGAACGACGGACGATCTTTAACGACGAAGTGGACTACAAGAGATTCCTTGAGTTGCTGGAAGTCATGGCGGAGCGCTTCAACCTGGAGGTGTGGTCGTATGTATTGATGGGCAATCACTACCACTTGCTGGTGAAGACGCGCAAGGAGAATCTGTCGGAGGCGATCCAATGGCTTGGGGTATCGTACGCCAGCCATTTCAACCGTCGTTGTGAGCGGAGCGGTCACCTGTTTCAGGGCCGGTTCAAGAGCTTCGTGATCGAGGAGGAGGAATATCTCCGGCAGTTGATCTTGTATCTGCACCGCAACCCTTTGCGGGCAGGCATCGTAACCAGGCTGGTGGACTACCCGTGGAGCAGTTACCGGTGTTTGGCCTACGGGAGGAGCTGTTACGCCTGGTTGCAGCGGAAGGCTGTGCTGCGTCTGTTCGAGGGGAAAGAGGAGAGACTTCGCAAGGCGATCCAGGAATACAGCCGCGAGGAGGATCACCTGCTGGAGAACTTGAGATTCGGGTTGATCCTGGGCGGGGAAGACCTGTCGGACTGGCTCCGGGAGACAGTAAGGGGACAGCGACACCGGGAAAAGCCCCAAGCGCGCGCAGTGGGACGGAAAGAGTCCGTTGCGGCCGTGGTGCAACGTCTTCAGGAGCCCCTGGGACTCTCTCAGGAGGAGGTGGAGGAGTTCCGCCGTCCGGTCCGTCGCAGGAGTCGTCCTCTGAGGGATGTGTTGATCTACCTGGTGTGGAAGTCCACCGATCACCGGTTGGAGGCGCTGAGCGAGTATTTCCATGTGGGGTACACCACCATTTCGACGGCGCGAGTGCGAGGCGAGGAACACCTGAAGCGGAACAAGCGCCTCCGCTCAAAGGTGAAAGATCTCCTGGAGAACACGTCAATTGATAAATGAAGATGTGACCCTAACTCCTGGCACATTCGGAGGAGGTGTTCCTGCCACGCGAAAACTATTGCTGTTGTTGTGCACAGTCCTGGCTGTTGTCGCTGCCGACTTTGTCCGGCAGTCGGATGGTGAAGGCATCCCCGCTGGCATCCGACAAGTGCTGATGGCAAATCGGTTGCTTGCAGAAGCTCTGAGAGAAACTCAAGGAGTCCGAAGCGCCTCAGAAAAGGTCAACTGCCTCGTGGGGATCGCTGAGGTCTTTACGCTTGTCAACCGGAGGGGTAGCGCGCTCCAATGCTACGATGAGGCGTGGAAGATGACCGAGACCATGGAATCCAGGTCGGAAGTGAGTGGGACGGTCTGGAGCGCTGGTGAGTACATCGCAAAGTCCCAGGTAAATGTGGGATTTGTCGAAGAAGCTCTGGAGAAAGCGCGCCGATTGGCGGAAGACAAAGATGCGCTTTTCGCTGAGATTGGCGAGAAATTAGCCGAAACTAGCCGGACGGCGGAGGCACTGACACTTCGAGAAGAGGTAACCAGCTCGTATCGCCGTGATGCCATCGCCGAGGCAGTCATCAAGCAGCAGTGTAAGCGGGGAGAACACCATCAATCTGTCGGAATCGCATCACAGATAACGGATGCAAAGATGCGCGCGACCGCCTTTCTCAGTATTGCCCGAGCCCAAGTGGACTCGGGATCGCCTGACAAGTTGGCTCAATCGATCTCCGAAGCCCTAAAAGCGAGCGAATCGATTCCCTATCCAGCCTACCGCTGGGGAATCGTCAAGGGCATCGTTGCTGTGCAATTGCAGGCCAAAACTCCGCAATCCGCCCTCAGCACGGCACAAGCAATCCCGGACAGGTTTTATCGATCCTGGGCGTTCCGAGACATCAGTATGGACATGCTCGAACGAGGAGACTTGCAGGGGGCTTTGGTGTTGGCGCAAACCGTCGAAGACGATGATAGGCGCGCCTGGGCCTTGCAGCATATTGCACTTGCTCAATTGAAGGCCGGTAAGTTTCCCGAGTCCTTGCACACGATCACCTGCATCCCGGTTGAAACGTATGCCGAGCAAGCATTCAAGCAGTTGCTGTTAAGCCTGCTGTATTCCCGTAGAGTACCGGCAGCAATGGAACTGGCACGAGCGTGGCCGAAGATTAAGGCAACGAAGACTGGAGAATTGCCAGAACTGGAGCGCGTAGACTACAAGGTGGGGACTTTGGACGATATTCTGGTCGCGGCGCGTCACGGGAACGATCTCCCTTTTGCCAATGAAATGAAGGTCGCTTTCGTGCGCGTTCTCCTGGATGCAGGACTCACCCGCGAAGCGGGTGAACTCGCCAAGGGCGTGTCTTCCACAATTGATGAGTCTGGTCCCCAGGCGGAAATCGCCCGCTCTGCGGCCCGATCGGGTGACCTGAAACGAGCACTTCGAATAGCTCGCAGCATTCGGGATTCGGAGGTAAAAGCATGGACGCTCGTCGACATCGGACAGGCACAGGTGCAGAAACGACGGTACAACCAGACAACGCGATTGATCCTGATTGAAACAGAAAGAGCAGCGCATCAGATCGGTTGCATGTGTGGTTCCGGAATACGTTCTGAAATCCTACCCGTGGTTGCCTGTGGACTCGCCAAGATGGGTGACTATCTGGGTGCGGTTCGCACAGTTCGAGGACTGGAGTCGGAATCAAGGAGGGCGCACGGGTTCTCTGCGGCTGCTCGCTGTCTTCTTACCCAGGATACGCCCCGAAAGTAGTCACGCCCGGAGCCATTGCCCTACACCTCCCGCGCCAGACGGTGATTGTGGGGCGCGCAAACTCTTCGAGTTTGAGACCCCGTTCCCGCTGACCTTACGTTTCCCGACAGGTATGGGACCATAGGGGTCAGAACGCGTCGCCTCCCTGCCTCGTGGGAGCGAGGAGAGGAGTCGTCCCTCACGCTGGTCTCAGGATTCAGTCGCGGGGAGGTCCTCTCCGTGCGCCGGGATCGGCGCCGGTCAACCAAGCGCCACTTCTACCCCGAATCATCTACGGGAACTTGGGCGGCAACCGCGGGCTCGCCCAGCGCAACGATCTCGTGATGCTTCCCAACCCGTCCCTCAATGCACCGCGCTGAATCGCTTCGTCTTGTGGCTGCCTCCTACATGATGTTATACTCCCATGTCGTTGAAGGCGAAGCGCGGCTTTCCCAACCACGAGGACTCGTGCGGGCATGGCGCCCGTCGCCAACTAATCCAAGGAGGGTTCTGTAATGAAAATCGGTGTGCGTTATCCTGGCATGGCTGGAGAGCTGGGATTCGAAGGACTGTGTGCGTGGTTAAAGGAAAACGGTTTCGAGGCTCTGGATACCCCGCCGCTGGACAAGGACATGAAGAAGGCCATGGAGGCCGCGGGGCTGGCGCTGGGAACGGTGGATATGGACTTCGGGGCAGTGGGTAAGGCGCTGAGCGCGGACAAGGCGAAGCGGCGGGAGGGAGTGGCAGCGATCAAGAAAGGGATGACCCGCGCCGCGTCTCTTGGCGCCCACACGATCTTCACCTGTCTGATTCCTGAAGATTATTCCAAAAGCCGCGCCGAGAACTTCGAGTATTTCAAGCTTTCCTTCCCGGACGTCGTTGGACACGCGGAGAGTCTCAACCTCAACATCGCGATTGAGCCTTATCCGGGCCCCGGGCCTACCTATCCGGCTCTCGGCTGCACGCCGGAGATGTGGCGTGCGATCTTCGAGTTCCTCCCCTCCCCCAATCTGGGGATCTGCTTCGACCCCTCGCACCTCGTGAGGATGCACATTGACTACTTGCGCGCCTTGCATGAGTTCGCCGACAGGGTGCGGCACGTCCATGCGAAGGACACCGAGATCAACGCCGAGCATCTGTATGAGACAGGCATCTTTGGTCTCACCTTTGGCAAGGCGTATATCTGTGGTGACCGCTGGTGGCGCTATGCGATTCCGGGCGACGGCTGTGTGGACTGGCGAACCGTGGTTCTCCGCCTCATGGACGCGGGCTACGACGGCTGCCTCTGCATCGAGCTGGAGGACCACAACTACTACCCCGAGGTCGAGAAGCAGAAAGCCGGACTGCTCGCGTCGAAATGCCAGTTGGAGAAAGCGCTGCGACGGTGACCCCTGCTGCATCTCTTCTGTCCTGTTCTCACGGCGGCCCCTCCAATCAGAGGGGCCACCTGTGGGCTCGGCGAGAGCGGCGCACTTCTGCGATCCATGCCGTCCCATACACCTGTCAGCAAAGTACTGATTCCCTTGCCCCTTCGGAACGTGTCTGATATGTGCTTCCTGCTGGTAGCTCACCTGGGCGGACGATGGTCGCCGGCAGTGCCTCGCTGGCAGAGAACCTGCTCACCAATGGCGGCTATGAAGAAGGGAACCCGGCGGCGGCGGCGGGGGCATTGGCGACTTCCGTCTTGATGCCCTTCTGTCAGCCGGTCTGACGCGACGGACTCGCGCAGCGAAAGTAGTGGGACGGACGATTCATTAAAGGGATAGGGTGTCGCATGCCCCGGACATTTGTTTCCGGGCAGGGACCGAGCGGGATCACCGGTCCAAGGACAACGACGATGATGAGGTACTTGACCTGCGCGGCGGGCACGGCTCTGCTCACCGGAATACTACTGGCGCGGCCGCTGTGGGCGGGCGAACTCATGGACGCGGTGAAGAAGGGTGAGCCGACGGAGGTCGAGCACGCGCTGAAGGCCAGCCCCGCTGAGGTGAACCTTGCAGACGAGAACGGAGGGACGCCGCTGCACTGGGCGGCCAAGGGCAGCGCGAACTCGCAGAGTTCGAGTGTTCCGGTAGTCCAGTTGCTTCTGGCCGGAGGCGCGGACCTGAAAGCCCGCGACGCTTACGGCAACTCACCTCTTCACCTGGCCGCCCTGCGAGGTGACACAGGAGTGGTGGAGACGCTGGTCCGCGCTGGTGCTGATGCGAAAGCTGTCGCGTTCAACCGGTACACCCCTCTCCACCTCGCGGCCTGGAGCGGCAATGCTGAAGTGGCCAAGCTGCTGATTGACAAGGGAGCCGAGGTGAAGGCCCAGGA